>NZ_JANSHG010000004.1:0-32115 GCF_047461555.1 Synechococcus sp. WC101 | reverse complement strand
ACGGGCTACTGCCCTGGCTGGCTGAGGGAACCGGGATCCCCCCCGAAGGGATCCTGCGAGCTGTCTCGGCCCTGGCCTGCCTGGTAATCCTGCTGTTGTGCTGGAGCTGGGGCAATTTCTGGAGCGCTGGCCTGTGGGGACTCAGCCCCTGGGTGCTGACCCAGGGTTTGGAGCCGGGCAACGAGATCTTGGCCAGCCTGGTCTTGTTGGTCAGCAGCGGTGTTGGACCGGGATCCCGCCTGCGCTGGGGGGGTTTGGCGCTGGCCTGTGCCTTGAGCTACAAAGTTTGGCTCTTGGCCCTGCTCTGGGGGGCGCTATGGACTAGCCAACACTGGCCGCGGCAGCGGTTGCAAGGGCTACTCTGGCTGCTGCTGGTGATTGGCCTCTCCTGGTTGCTGCGGGTCGAGCTGCCCGCCGATCCCTTCACCGGGACAGAGCGCTTTCCTACGGCGACGGTGTCCTATTCGCTCACCAGCCAAAGCGGCCTGGCTGTTCTGGCCACCTTGATGTTGCCCTTGGGGCTGGCCTTGGTGCGGCTGGGTTGGCCCTGGGCGGAACGCCAACAAACCCTGCTCAGCTTGGCTGGTTTGGGCCATGTCCTGTGGATGGGGGTGCTAGCAGCTTGGCTTTGGGATCCCCAGATGAACCTGTTGCAGCAAAGCGCCCGTTGGGGCCTGGTGGCCCTGCCCTTTTTGTGCCTGAGTGCCGGTGGCGTCTTGGCGGAGATCCCCTGCCGGGGCTGGCGACAGTTTTTGGGATCCCTGATCTTAGCCAGCTCGTTCTTGTTATCGTGGCAAGCGTTGGCCTGAGTTCTTCTCCTGCCTTGAAGATTCGGATGCGGCCCCTCTTAGAGACCCTGTTCGCCCGGCGGGCCCAGGCGGTGATCCCGCCTCCTGTTGGCGCGGAGATCGCTGGGGCGGTGCCGGTAGTAACCAGTTTTACCTTTGGCCTGGCGGATCCGCGGTTGTTTCCCAAGGCCGACCTGGCGCGGGCGACAGCGGAGGTGTTGGCGGAAGATGGGGATGCTGCCCTCAATTACGGCGGCACCTTTGCCGGGTTGATCGAGGTGGTGCAGCAGTTGATGCGGGCCAGAGGGGTGGAGGCGCAGCCGGAAAACCTCTTGATCGGCTATGGCTCTGGGCAGATCCTTGGCCTCTTGCCCCAGGTCTTTGTGGAGCCGGGGGATGTGGTGATCGTGGAGGGGCCCACCTTCATGGGGGCGGTCAGCCGTTTTGCGGCGGCAGGGGCGCGTCTGATCTCGATCCCGGTGGATGGGGAGGGCATGGTGGTGGATCGCCTGGAAGAGGTGTTGCGCGAGCTAGCCCGCCAAGGGATCCCACCCCGCTTTATCTACACCATTCCCACCTTTCACAACCCTAGGGGCCGCACCCTCTCTTGGCCGCGGCGGCAGAAGCTGCTGCAGTTGGCAGCTGAATACGGCGTGGTGGTGGTGGAGGACGAGGCCTACTACGACCTGCGCTTTGTCGGGGATCCCTTGCCCAGTTTGGCCGCGCTGGATAAAGAGGGCTGGGTTCTGCACGTGGGCACCTTTTCCAAGATTGTGGCGCCGGGGGTGCGGGTGGGCTGGGCCTGTGGCCATCCCGAGATCATCCGCCGCTTGGAGATGTTTCGCAGCGAGGGATCCCTGGGGCCTTTTTTGGGCCGGGTGGTGGCCCGATACTGCGGGGAAGGCCGCCTAGAGAGCCACATTCAGCTTTTGATCCGCCGTTACCGAGAAAAGTGCCACCTGATGTTGGAGGCCATCGCTCAATGTTTTCCCCCTGAAGTCAAGGTGGAGGCCCCTGGGGGTGGATTCTTTATCTGGTGCGAGCTGCCCCCTCCCCTGAGTGCCAACACCTTGCTGTAGGCCACCCGAGCGCTGGGGGTAACTTTCTTGCCGGGTACCCACTGCTTTGCTGATGGCCAAGGGGATCACGCCCTGCGCCTCGCCTTCAGCTACCAACCGGAAGAGCGCATCCTCAGCGGCATCCAGATCCTCGGAGAGCAACTGTACAAACTCATGGGCCAACGATCAATATAGGAAAAAGAATCTGCTAGGGCAGCCACAAAGCGGCTCTTAACCTTCGGGGATTAGTAGGTTGGTCGCTCCAAATTGCGTTGAAACCGTTTGCCTTGATCCCCAGCTCCTTTTGTCCTTCGGGAGAGAAGTTGGGGGTGAGGGGAAAGTAAGAGGAATCGAGACAAGCTATTTCGCTGCTCTTCGGAGCAGCCATATTTGTTTGAATGGATGCAGCAGCGCTGCAAGCTCTTTGCTGTGCCGGCAGAGGAACTCTTAAAAACCTGCCACTTGCCGTCTGGGACGTCGCCCCAGCACGTTGAGGATGAAAACTCCCGCCACACCCAAACAGAGGAGCAGCGCCACCGGATTATGCACTATCGATGAGACTAAAATAGTCGTCCCTGTTAAAACCAAGGCTATGAAAAAGGTGACCACTCTCGTCATAGATCGCCCCAGGCCGCTTAGAAAAGGAAAGATGCTGAGCATCGTATGAAGGGGGACGAAGAAAGAGTCGGCCCCGATCCACATCATCAAGAATCCCACAAAGCGCAGGATCCAAGTCAGGGCATTGTGTTCGGCAGCAAGACGCTCAATGGCTGCAAATCGATCGCTGGCAAATAGCCGATAAAATCGAATGCTGCGCGGCCCCAGGTAGCTCTCTAGGCTGTTAGGGGTGGCCAAACGACCAAAGACAGTTACTTGAGTTCCGCTGTACAAGGCAGTGTACGAAGTTCGCATATCGCCAATTTGTGGATTGGCCAGGGTTCCCCGCCCCTTGAAAACATAAGAGCCTTCCACCCTAGCTGGGATCCCCGGGATCAACGTTTGGGGCTCCAGAGGAACAGCGTAGGGAGTTTCGATCTGCAAATCTTGCATTCCAATTCGGTAATTCCCAATTTGAGCCTGGCTGACTCGAAAGAGTTGGCTGGAAAAAGCCATCGGTGGGTTGACGTGCTCACTGCTGCGATAAAACCGGCTTGAATCTTCAGGGTTTTCCGTCCAGACTTTGGTGTAAGTATAGATTGTCTCTCTGACTTCCGATCCGCCAAACTCCTCTTGAGTGCGAGTTTCTTTTTCCTCTTCCCAAGCATACATTTCCGCCTTGCGCCTGACGGCAATATACGGCCCTGGCCGCAGGAAGAGATTATCGCCCAAAAGCTCATTGCTGGTAATTGGGCCTGTGAGCGATACTAAGCTTCCAAGAGGCGCAGAGGGCGAGCCCAATGGACTGATTTCAATGGCCCCAGTTGCCACTTGGGCAAGGTTGACCCGCCCCTCATTCCAAAACAAAAGCCAGAACGATCCCAAAAATAAAATCAATCCAACAAACACTGATACAAAAGAACTGGCCAGCCGCGAGCCAAACCCAACCCGCTCTACCTGTCTATAACGCTCAGCCATAGCCCTGTCCCCAGCGATGACTTCAGTCTAGCACAGCCCCTTCTATTTATCCATGAAATCTAGCCGTTTTATAGAATTATAGAATTCAGAGCAAGTTTTTAACTTTTCCAAACTTATGTCTATTCCAGAAGTAGATTGCACCTCGTACAGGTTATGAGAACCCTATTTTTCAGCTAAGAATTGATTAAGCAATGTCCCCCCTTACAGCCTTGACCAGGCGCCGGAAAAACTGCCCCACGCCCTTCACCAGATGGGGTGCCGATTCTGGGCGAGGCGGGATCCCTGCCATTAGGGTGTAGTAGTCATCCAAAAGGTCGTGCTCTTCCGGAGAAACGGCGTTGTCGGCCATCATCAGGTTGCCGATTGCCCCCAGAAGTTGTAGGCGCTCGGTTTCGGTGGCCTGGGCGAGATAATCGGCCATCCAGCGCTCCGTTTGCGCCATCGGAATGGGCTCTTGGATCAGCTCTCGCAGCTCGGCATCGTGCTCCAAACCATAGCGGCGCAGCAGGGATCTCAGATAGGCCAACTCCTGCGGCTCTAGGTGCCCATCGGCCCAGGCGGAGCCGGCCACAATTTTGAGGATGAGCCGATGTTGGGTTGTCGGGTTCATGGCGGGATCCCTTGTCGCTAGAGGTGCCGCTGGCGGTCGGGGTTCTGGGGCCCTGAGCGAGCTGGGAAGGGGCTGGCCAGGGGCAGTCTCACTCGGCGAGGCCGCAGGCGCGTTTTAACCAGGCGGCATCTTGTTCTGACAAGGTGGCGTGGTGAATGGCGTAGACCTGGCGGTGATACTCATCAAGCCAAGCCCGCTGTGCCGCGTCTAGGAGATCCCAATCGATCAAACGCCTGTCAAAAGGGATCCACGTCAGAGAGCGAAAGCCCATCCAGCCCTCTGGCTCGGGGAGGGCAACCACCTCGTAGAGGTTCTCCAGGCGAATCCCGCCCCAGCCTGGCTGGTAGTAACCTGGCTCGATGCTGGTGATCATGCCTACCTTGAAGGGGGTGCTGGCGCGGCGGTGGATCCCATTGGGCCCCTCGTGGACGTTCAAAAAGGCGCCGACGCCGTGGCCAGTGCCGTGGCCGTAGTCTAGCCCTGCCTGCCAGAGGCTGGAGCGGGCAATGCCATCCAAAGAGAGGCCGTAGGTATCGGGGGGGAAGATCTGGCGGGCGCAGTGAATGTGGGCTTTGAGCACCTCGGTGTAGCGCCGCTTGCACAAGGGATCCGCGGGTTGCGAGCCAATCCAGAGGGTGCGGGTAGCGTCGGTAGTGCCCCCCAGGTAGTGGGATCCCGAGTCCAACAGAAACAACTCGCCTGTCTGCAAGAACTTCTGGGGATCGGGGGTGCCGTAGTGGACGATGGAGCTGTTGGCGCCGGCCCCGGCAATGGTGTTGAAGCTCAGGCCCACCCAATCCCCTTCCTCGCGGTAGTGGGCCTCCATAACAGCGGCCACATCGGCTTCGCTGATGGGGATCCCTGCTTGGATTTGCCGGTCAATCCAGGCCAGGGTGCGGATCTTGGCCCGGCTGGCTTTGCGGTTGGCCAGGCGCATCTGCTCCAGCTCGGTGGGGTTTTTGACCGCCTTGAGGAGATCCACGGGGTGATCCAACTCGCGACAGGTTGCCCCCCGCAGCAGCTCTTGCGTGCCCTGGGTAGTCTGCTTGGGATCTACTCCCACTGGCCCGTAGCGCTCGGCCCACTGGGGCAGTTGTTCCCGGTAGGCCTCGTAGGGCCAGAGCTCTACCCCTGCCTCAGCCAGCACTTGCTTTGCGGAGGGAGTGAGGCGCTCCAGATCAGTAAACAGGGCAACCCTCTCCAGGGCAACTAGCGCATAGGCGCGGAAGACCGGGTTGTAGGGAATGTCGGAGCCGCGCAGGTTAAACAGCCAAGCTACCTGATCCAGTTTGGTTAGGGGCAACAGTCCCACCCGCTTGCGGCGCATCTCCTGGCGCACCTGGGCCAGCTTGTCGCTGGGGGGGGCTCCGCAGAGCTGGGCAGGGACAGGGTAGATGGGTTGCTCCAAGAGGGCTTGGCTAGATTCCTTGGCCAGCTTGTCCAGTGGGTTTTCGCTAACCGGCACCAGCAGCACTCCTCCGGCTTGGGCGTGGGCTTGCAACTGGCGGTAGGTGGCCACCGACACCGTAAAAGGATCCACCCCCAGGCGAAAGCCGGATCCCAGCTCTTCCACGATCTCCATCAGGCTGGGCTGATCCGGCAGGCCGCCTTTGATCACCGTAAACAGGTCGGGATCCACTTCCCGCTCCGCCTGCTCGTGGTAGCGGGGATCCACCCACAGCCAGGCGCGGTCTTGGCTGATTAGGGCATCGCCCACCGAGCCGGTAAAGCCCGTGATCCACTGCCGCCGCTTGCGATATTCCAGCAAATACTCATTGAGGTGCTCATCAGCCGAGGGCACCCAAAAGCCATCGAGATTTTGTTCCTGCAAAAGCTGGCGCAACTGCTGCAAACGAGTGGCAATATCCAGGCGGGGCAGGGTTTGGAGCATGGTGGGGATGAGAGGGAGATCTGGGCCGATGACCTTAGAGACCAATATAGTTCTCTTTACCTTGGGAAAGCAGATGGGAAGAGAGGAACCGGCTACCTAGGCCGCTGGTCAACTGCGAAGCAGTAGCCAAGGGCTTCTGCGTTATTGCTAGGCGACGCGGTTGCGAACGCACCGCTCTAACTCCCCTCTCCCTCTGGGAGAGGGGCTGGGGGTGAGGGCGCTTCTGGGAGAGGGGTTGGGGGTGAGGGCTGAGATTCGGGAAAGCCGGCCTCTCGCCAAGCGCGGATCCCGCCGTCCATGGAGATCACGCGGCGGTAGCCCATCTTTTGCAGGTTATCGGCTGCCAGCGCCGAACGAAAGCCGCCGCCACAATAGAGGACAATCTCGGCTTCTTTGTCTGGGATCACCTTCTCGATGTCCCGCTCAATAATGCCTTTGCTGAGGTGAATGGCGCCGACGATGTGGCCGGCCTGCCACTCCGACTCTTCCCGCACGTCGACCAAATAAAAGGGATCCCCTTGCAGTTGTTTCTGCCTGACTTGCTCGACTGTCAGCTCTTGGATGCGGCTTTTGGCCTCGTTGACCAAAGCTAAGAAAGCAGGGGAGTGGTGGGACGCCATGCACACCTCGCCGAGAACCCAGCTCCCAGGATAAACCCAGGCCCACTCCAGTGAGGCAACGCCAAACCTCAAAACCTCGATCCTCAGCAAGCTAAACTAAAGAAAGGCAGATTTGCCGCCGGAGGCCCCCAGTTTGAGCTTCCAATCCACCCTTTCCCAACTGCTTGGGTTCCTTGCTCTGACTTTGAGCTGGGGGATCCCTTTGCCCAGCAAGGCAGCGGCCCAGGCTGCCCCCTTGCCTCTGGAAAGCGGGATCCAAAAACAGGTCTCCGCCCCGGCACCGGCTCCCTTGGTGAAGTGGCTGCAAGAGCAAATAGAGGCCGCCAACCGGCGGGATCTGGAGGAGGTGATGGCCGGCTATAGCCCCGACTTCCGCCACCGCGACGGCCTGGATCGGCAGGGGGTGGAAAGGGCCATTCGCAAGCTGTGGGAGGCCCATCCCCAGCTGACCTACGCAGCGGAAATTCTCTCTTGGCGGCGGCTAGGCCCTGAGATCGTGGCCGAGATCGCCAGCCAAGTGCAGGGATCCCAATCTTCAGCGCGGGGGGAGTTTCAGGTGCAGGCCTCTGCCCTGGTGCGCAACCGCTACCGCCCGAATGCGGCCAAGCCGGAGCAACTGCTGTTGGTGGAGCAGGAAGTGCTGCGGGAGGCCAGCACCCTCACCTCCGGCTCGGCGCCCCCCACCGTCACCTTCAGGTTGCCGGAGGTGGTCAAGCCGGGATCCCCCTACTCGCTGCAGGCCATTGTGGCCGAGCCCCTCGCCCAATCTTTGCTGTTGGGCGCCGTCGAGGAGCAGCCCGTGGCTGCGGCCGGCTACTTAGATCTAACTTCGTTTGCCCTTGAACCTCTGCAGGCGGGCGGGCTCTTCCTGCAGGCAGATGCGCCGCCAGAAGCTGGCGCCCGCTGGCTCTCGGTGATGCTAGTCAACCAGAGTGGCCTTGTTGTCGAAAGCCGGCGCCTCGTCATTCAACCCTGAGGGATCGACAGCCCTTAAGGACTCTTGACCTGGGTAGTTGTTGAGATCTTTTGGGCGAAGCTGAGATTTGAGAGGTCTGGAAGCCCTCGGAAGATTTCTGCTCGACTCCAAGCCCCGGCGGTCGTCGAAAACTTGCAGAAAAACTATCCGCTCTCCCCCACCACCCAGGCAAAACAGGCGGTCCAGGAGAGAGCGGTCTAGCGGGCCTTCAACTGGAACCTGACTGCCGGGAGGAACTCCAAGCGAGCCAGAACGCGAAGACTCCTCAGCAAGCTAAGGATCTGAGTTCAGGCCGTTAGAGAACAGCCCCGGCGCACAGCCGGCTGAACCCAACTTGACGACCCTTACAACAACTATTATCTGGCATCCGCTGGAACCTCCCTTACTCAACGACATCCTGAGGCTAGCACAAATCTTTACCAAGGTGGCGGGCCGGATCCCTTCCCCTCAGGCCAAGGAGACTGAGAACGAGGCAACGGCGTAGGATAGAAGGACGCCCTTTAGCCTGCTCAAGTTGCCGTGGACTACAAAAGTACCCTCAACCTGCCGCAAACCCAGTTTCCCATGCGGGCGGAGGCTGCCAAGAGGGAGCCCGCCATCCAAGCCTTTTGGCAGGAAGAGCAAATCTATCAGCGTCTGTCGGAGAACAATCCTGGGGATCCCTTTGTGCTGCACGATGGGCCGCCCTATGCCAATGGCGACATCCACATGGGCACCACCCTCAACAAGATCCTCAAGGACATCATCAACAAGTACCACCTCCTGCAGGGGCGCAAGGTGCGCTATGTGCCCGGCTGGGATTGCCACGGTCTGCCCATCGAGCTGAAGGTGTTGCAAAGCCTCTCCCCCCAGGAGCGGCAGAGCCTCACCCCCCTACAACTGCGGCAAAAGGCCAGAGAGTACGCCTTGCACTACGTCAACGTGCAGCGGGCCAGTTTTCAGCGGCTGGGGGTATGGGGAGATTGGGATCGGCCCTACCTGACCCTATCGCCGGAGTACGAGGCGGCCCAGATCGAGGTGTTTGGCCAGATGGCCCTTAAAGGCTACATCTACCGCGGCCTCAAGCCCGTCCACTGGAGCCCCAGCTCCCAGACAGCCCTGGCGGAAGCGGAGCTGGAATATCCCGACAACCACATCTCCCCCAGCATCTACGTAGCTTTTCCTCTGCAGAGCCTCAGCCCGGCGGCGCAGCCGATTTTGGAGCCCTTCTTGCCAGGCCTGCGGGCGGCCATCTGGACGACTACCCCGTGGACGATCCCGGCCAACTTGGCTCTCTGTTTCAATCCCAAGCTTACCTATGCGGTGGTGGAGTCTCCCCGCTTCGGCCTACTACTGATTGCCGCCGATTTGCGGCAGCGGCTGGAGAAAGTCCTGGAGACCCCCTTAGAGGTCAAGGCCACCCTGCCGGGATCCGCCCTGGAGTACTGCCAGGGACGCCACCCCCTCTTCGACCGCAGCAGCCTCTGTGTGCTGGGGGACTATGTTACCACCGAGTCCGGCACCGGCATTGTCCACACGGCGCCGGGGCATGGGGAAGAGGACTTCAAGACCGGCCAAAAATACGGCCTGCCCATCCTCAGCCCTGTGGATGAGCAGGGGAGATTCACCGCCGAGGCCGGATCCCAGTTTGTCGGGCTAGATGTGCTCTCCAAAGAACCAGAAACCAGTGGCAACCTAGCTGTCATTAAGGCTTTGCGGGCTGTCGGCGCCCTGCTCAAGGAAGAACCCTACAACCACAAATACCCCTACGACTGGCGCACCAAAGAACCAACCATCTTCCGGGCCACCGAGCAGTGGTTTGCCTCTGTAGCCGGCTTCCGGGAGCTGGCTCTGCAGGCCATCAAAACCGTGAAGTGGATCCCGCCGGAAGGGGAAAACCGCATCACCGCCATGGTCAAGGAGCGCTCCGACTGGTGTATCTCCCGCCAGCGGGCCTGGGGCGTGCCCATCCCCGTCTTTTACGACGAGGAGACCGGCGAGGTGCTGCTCACAGCCGAAACTATCGACCACATCAAGGCCATCTTCGCCCAAGAGGGATCCGACGCCTGGTGGAAGCGCCCGGTGGAAGAGCTGCTGCCGGAGCAGTACCGCCGCCATGGCCGCACCTACCGCAAGGGCACAGACACCATGGATGTCTGGTTTGACTCCGGCTCCTCCTGGGCGGCGGTGGCCCGGGCACGCGGGTTGGGCTACCCCGTGGATCTCTACCTGGAGGGTTCCGACCAGCACCGGGGTTGGTTCCAGTCCAGCTTGCTGACTTCCGTGGCCGTCAACGGCCAGGCCCCTTACAAGGCGGTGCTCACCCACGGCTTTGTGCTGGACGAAAAGGGCCAGAAGATGAGCAAGTCCCTGGGCAACGTCATCGATCCCCTGCTGCTCATCAACGGCGGCAGCAATCCGCAGACGGATCCCGCCTACGGGGCCGATGTGCTGCGGCTGTGGGTCTCCAGCGTCGACTACTCCGGCGATGTGCCGATAGGCAAGACCATTCTGGCGCAGATGGCGGATGTCTACCGCAAGATCCGCAACACGGCCCGCTTTTTGCTGAGCAACCTCTACGACTTCAACCCGGCGCAGGATGCTGTTCCTTTTGAAGCGTTGACGGAGTTGGATCGCTACATCCTGCACCGCCTGCAGGAGGTGGGAGCGGAGATCACCGAATCGTTTGAAAACTACCAGTTCTACCGCTTTTTCCAAGCGGTTCAAAACTTCTGTGTGGTGGATCTCTCCAATTTCTACTTGGATATCGGCAAGGATCGCCTCTACATCAGCCACGCCCGCAGCCTGCGGCGGCGGCAGTGCCAGACGGTGCTGTCGCTGGTGCTGGAGAACTTGGCCAAGGCCATTGCCCCAGTGCTCTCCCACCTAGCCGAAGAGATCTGGAGCTACCTGCCCTACCCCAAGCCCACCCGCTCGGTGTTCGAAGGGGGCTGGATGCGGCTGCCGGAGCAGTGGCGGGATCCCCAGTTGGCCGCCACCTGGGAAAAGCTGCGGGCGGTGCGGCAGGAGGTGAACAAGGCCCTGGAGCAGGCCCGCACCGACAAGGTCATCGGCGCTTCCACCGAGGCCAAACTCATCCTCAAGGTGGCGGATCCCCACCTACATGCCCTGCTGGAGGAGCGGGCAGCCGAGCTGCGCTACCTGTTTATCACTTCCCAAGTCGAGTTGGTCAAGGCCGGCCCTGGAGAGGAGGATCTACAGGTTGCCGTTCAGCCAGCGGAGGGGAAAAAATGCGTGCGCTGCTGGAACTATTCCACCCGGGTGGGCGAGTTTGCCGAACACCCAGAGCTGTGCGAGCGCTGTGTGGCAGCCCTGGCCGGCGAATTTTGAACGTCGGATGGATTGTCGGAATTGTTGGCCTAGGTTGGGTTGGCCTGCAGGATCCCGGCGTCGGCCTCCTCCCGCTCCAGGTTGCGGAAGAGGGGCGTGCTCAGGTAGCGCTCGCCAAAGCTGGGCTGGATCATCACGATCAGCTTGCCGGCGTTTTCCGGTCGCCGCCCCACCTGGATAGCGGCAGCCAGGGCTGCCCCGGTGGAGATGCCGGAGAGGATCCCTTCTTCTTTGGCCAGGCGGCGGCTGTAGACCATGCTCTCCTCGTCATCTACCGCAATTACCTCGTCCAGCAGGTCGCGCCGCAACACCTCCGGCACAAACCCCGCCCCGATGCCCTCGATGCGGTGAAAACCGGGCCGCCCTCCACTTAAAACAGCACTGGCCTTGGGCTCGACGGCCACCAGTCGAATGGAGGGTTTTTGGCTTTTGAGGAAGCCGCCTGCCCCTGTGATGGTGCCGCCGGTACCCACCCCCGCCACCAAGATGTCCACCTGGCCATCGGTATCCTCCCAGATCTCCGGGCCAGTGGTGCGGGCGTGGATTTGAGGGTTGGCCGGATTGGTGAATTGGCCCAGCATATAGGCATTGGGGGTGCGGCGCACGATCTCTTCGGCCTTCCAGATGGCCTCCCCCATGCCGCCGGCGCTGCTGGCCAGGTGCACCTCTGCTCCGTAAGCCTTCAGCAGCCGCCGCCGCTCCAGGCTCATGCTCTCAGGCATAACGATGATCAGCCGGTAACCCTTGGCAGCAGCAGCCATGGCCAGGCCAATGCCGGTATTGCCAGAGGTGGGCTCCACCAAGATGGTCTTGCCGGGGGTGATCAAGCCAGCTCGTTCGGCAGCCTCGATCATGCTCACGGCAATGCGATCTTTCACCGAGGCGGCAGGGTTAAAGCTCTCCAATTTCACGACGATCTCAGCCAGACACCCTTCGGATTGAGGGATCCGGTTTAGCCGCACAAGAGGGGTACGACCGATGAGCTGAGTGATGTTGGCGGCAATTTTCATGGTTCACAAAAAGGCAGAAACCGATCGCGACAGCAGGCCGTCGGCCTCAAGTCCAGAGCAGCCGAGGGCCTTGTGCGATGCTAACCCCTGCATGAGCTCCTTGGTGCTCCCTCTCAGGATCTCACTGCCCTTGGACCAGGGGATCCCGATGTTTTCCGAAGTTCCGCAGGGGATGGCAACAAAACCCGCCCAGAAAATGATTTAGCTGAAGGGGGTTCGGGGGTAGATCAGCCCCGCACTGTACTGTCGAGAGGCAGTCAGTGCCAGATACCCCCGTCGCAGACTCGCAACAATAAAATGGATCTAGTTGTAGAAAACGGCGTTGCCGGAACCTGGTGCAACTACGCGGTAGGGCATTCCATGTCTGCATCCCTAACGGCACGGCAAAGCCGAACGCAGAGGGTTCTTGCAGAAGCTCCCCGACGAAGCGAGAAGCCCGCACTCTATACGTCAGCATGAGTGCGGGAGTATGTCACAGTGAGATTACACCGGAAGGACAAGTCCCCTATGCACCTGAGTGAGATCACTCACCCCAACCAGCTCCGCAACCTCAGCCTCAGCCAGTTGCGCAGCCTAGCCCGCCAGATTCGCGAAAAGCACTTGCAAACGGCTGCCAACTCTCCAGTCGGCTGTCACCTGGGGCCGGGGCTGGGCGTGGTGGAGCTGACCTTGGCGCTCTACAAAACCCTCGACCTGGATCGCGACAAGGTGATTTGGGATGTGGGCCACCAAGCCTATGCCCACAAAATGCTTACTGGCCGCTACCACAACTTCCATACCATTCGCCAGAAAGGAGGGATTTCCGGCTACCTCAAGCGGAGTGAGAGCCGCTTCGACCACTTTGGGGCCGGGCACGCCTCCACCAGCATCTCGGCAGCCCTGGGCATGGCCATCGCTCGGGATCGGCGGGGAGAAAACTTCAAGGTGGTGGCCATCATCGGGGATGGCGCCCTGACTGGGGGCATGGCCTATGAAGCCATCAACCACGCCGGGCACCTGCCCAAGACCAACTTGATGGTGATTCTCAACGACAACGGCATGTCGATTTCCCCCAATGTGGGGGCCATCCCGCGCTATTTAAACCGCCTGCGCCTCAGCCCACCGGTGCAGTTTTTGGCCGACAGCCTGGAGGAGCAGCTAAAGAACCTACCTCTAGTTGGCTCCAGCCTCAGCCCGGAAATCGACCGTCTCAAGGAGACGGTGAAGCTGGTTACTGCCGTGCAGAACAACAAGGCCGGCATCATCTTTGAGGAGCTGGGCTTTACCTACGTAGGGCCGGTGGACGGGCACAACCTGGCGGAATTGTTGGATGCTTTTGAGCTGGCCCACGGCATCTCTGGGCCGGTGCTGGTGCACGTGGCTACGGTCAAGGGCAAGGGCTACCCACCGGCAGAGGCTGAGCAGGTAAGCTATCACGCCCAATCCCGCTTCGACCTAGCCACCGGCAAACCCTATCCTCCTACCAAACCCACTCCCCCTAGCTATAGCAAGGTCTTCGGCCACACTCTTTGTAAACTGGCGGAGCGGGATCCCCGCATCATTGGCATCACGGCGGCTATGGACACCGGCACCGGCCTAGACAAGCTCAAAGAAAAACTGCCGGATCAGTTCGTGGATGTGGGGATTGCCGAGCAGCACGCTGTTACTTTGGCTGCTGGCATGGCCTGCGAGGGGATGCGACCGGTGGTGGCCATCTATTCCACCTTCCTGCAGCGGGCCTACGACCAGATCATCCACGATGTCTGCATTCAAAAGCTGCCGGTCTTTTTCTGCTTGGATCGGGCAGGGGTGGTGGGAGCGGACGGCCCCACCCACCAGGGCATGTACGACATTGCCTATCTGCGCTGCATTCCCGAGATGGTGCTGATGGCCCCCAAAGACGAGGCGGAGCTGCAGCGCATGGTGGTGACCGGGATCCAGTACACAAAGGGCCCCATCGCCATGCGTTACCCGCGCGGAGCTGGCGTGGGGGTGCCTCTGGCCGAAGAGGGGTGGGAGCCCATTCCCATCGGCAAAGCAGAGGTGCTGCGCAGCGGCGGCGAGGTCCTGATCCTAGCCTATGGGTCGATGGTGCATCCCAGTTTGCAGGCAGCGGAGATCCTCAAGGAACACGGCATCTCCACGACGGTAGTCAATGCCCGCTTTGCCAAGCCCCTGGATACAGAGCTAATCCTGCCCCTAGCCGAACAAAGCCGCCTGGTGGTGACGGTGGAAGAAGGCTGCCTCATGGGTGGGTTTGGCTCGGCAGTGGGGGAAGCCCTCCTGGATACCGATATCCGAGTGCCGCTGTTGCGCCTGGGGGTGCCGGATGTGTGGGTGGAGCACGCCACTCCTGAAGAATCGCTGGCGGAACTGGGCCTGAACAGCGTCGGCATTGCCGAGCGCATCCGGGCCAAGGTCGAGGCCCTTCAGGGACAGAGGGCCTCGCAGGCTCAAGCTATTCTGGGCAGCTCCTGAGCCTACTCTTTCCCAAGGCCCATCTGCTGGTTGAACTGCTCGATGGCGGCTTGCTGCAGAGCCTCTGCAACAGGACGGGTGCGCAGGAGGATTTGCACATCCCGCAGCAGGTTCTCCCGCCACAGGTTCTCCCGCAGCACCTCTAGCCGGGCATAGCTGGGATCCAGGCGCACGGCTTTGGCCCCCAGTTCTTCCGCCCGTTCGGTTTCGCCGCGAACGTACAGGGCTGTAGCCAGGGCTAGGTAGGGCTCGGCCACCGCCTCGTTCATCTCGATGGTGCGCTCCCAGCGCTCGATGGCCGCCTCCAGATCCCCTTGTTCATAGTCCACCAGGCCGATGTTGTTCATGGCTGGCCAATAGGCGGGATCCAACTCCAAGGTTTTCTCATACTCCTGCCGGGCGCGATCCCATTGGTCGAGCATGAGGTAGGCATTGCCCAGTTGAAAGCGGGCGTTGGGGTTATCCGGCTGCAAGGCAACAGCCCGTTCCAGGGTTTCAGCGGCGGCAAAATAGCTGCCCTGCCGCAAGTAAGCAGATCCCAGCGAGTAGAGAATGTCGGCGTCGTCGGGAGCCAGGGCGCGGGCCTTTTGCAGCGCTTGGATGGCTTGGCCATAGTCTCCTAGCTCCAGGTGGACGTTGCCCAAAACGTAGAGCAGCTCGGAAGAGGTGGGCACCATGGCCATCGCCAGTTGCAGGCGGCGCAGCGCCTCTTCCGTCTGGCCAAACTGGGCCAGCCGCAGCGCGTCCGTGGCCAGTTGCAGCCCCTGCGCCCGCATCAACTCCCCATTGGGCAGGGGAACACGCAGCAACACCTGGGCTCGAGCGGGATCCCATTTCCCTCTCCCCAACACCATGGCGAGGCCCAGCGGCAAGGTTAGCAAAAACCGGACAGACAACCGGAATAACAGTGGCGGCATGACACCCACGCAAAAACAGGCCATGCCCATGTTAGCTGCAGCAAGCGGGGATCCTTCCTGCCAGGACTGGTTTCAACCATATTGCTATCCAACGCTGTCGCGAACGTGTCGGCGGCCTCCAACTCCCCCCTCCCTGAGGAATAGGGGCTGGGGGTAAAGGCAGCGATTGAAACAAACTAGAGGCGTCGCCACCGCCGCCCCGACTGGGCCAGCAGGTCTTCGGCGGCCTTCGGCCCCCAGGTGCCGGCTTCGTAGGTGTACAGCGGCGGCGCAACGCTGCTGCCATTGCCGCCGGGCTGGGCTTCCCAGGCCGATAAAACCGGCGTCACCACTCGCCAGGCGGCTTCCACCTCGTCAGCGCGGGTGAACAGGGTGGGATCCCCCAGCAGGCAGTCCAACAGTAGGCGCTCGTAGGCATCTGGCGTGGTTGACCCAAAGGCTGTCCCGTAGCGAAAATCCATTTCCACCGAGCGGGTGCGGATCTCCGGCCCCGGCATCTTGGCCTCAAAGCGCAAGGAGATGCCCTCGTTGGGCTGTATGCGCAGCACCAGGATGTTGGGGCTCACCTCCCGCGCTGCCGAAGGAAAAAGAGATAGCGGCACCTGCTTAAAGTAGATGGCCACCTCGGAGACCTTCTTGGCTAGGCGCTTGCCGGTGCGCAGGTAAAAGGGCACCCCCTGCCACCGCCAGGTGTCGCATTCCAGTTTCAGGGCAACGTAGGTGGGGGTTTGCGAGTTGGGGTTAACATTGGGCTCTTGGCGATAGCCTGGCACCGGCTTGCCGCCAATCCAACCAGGGCCGTACTGGGCCCGCACTGCTGCCGCAGCTACATTGCGAGTGTCCGCCAGGCGGGTGGCCTGCAGCACCTTAGTCTTTTCGTTGCGCACGCCGTCGCTGCGCAAGGAGACGGGCGGCTCCATGGCAGTCAGGCAATAGATCTGCATCAGGTGGTTTTGCACCATGTCCCGCAGAGCGCCGGCAGCGTCGTAGTAGCCGGCCCGGTCCTCCACCCCCACCGTTTCCGCTACCGTAATCTGCACGTGGTCGATGTAGTTGCGGTTCCAGAGAGGCTCAAAGATGGCGTTGGCAAAGCGAAAGACCAGCAGGTTTTGCACCGTCTCTTTGCCCAGGTAGTGGTCGATGCGGTAGACCTGCTCTTCCTGACAGAGCCGCTGTACGATGCGGTTCAACTCCTGAGCCGAGGTGAGGTCGTGGCCAAAGGGCTTTTCGATCACCACCCGCGTTTTGGTTGGATCGGCCAACATCCCCGCTGCCCCCAACTGCTGGATGGCCTGGGCGTAGAAGTCCGGCGCCACCGCCAGATAAAACACCCGGTTGCCGCGGGTGCCCCGCTCCTCATCCAGTTGGCCGAGGAGTTGCTTGAGACGCAGGTAGCCCTCGGCCTCTCCGATATCGAGGCGACAATAGAACAGGCGGCTGGCGAAGTCCTGCCAGAAGGCTTCTGGCCCCAGATCTTGGGGGGCAAATTCTTCCAGGGCCGCCCGCATCTTGTCCCGATAGACCTCGTGGCTCCAGTCGCGCCGGGCCACCCCCACCAGGGTAAACTCCGGCGGCAGCCGTCGCTGCACGAATAGCCGGTAGTAGGCCGGGATCAGCTTGCGGGCGGCCAGATCTCCGGAAGCACCAAACTGCACCAAAATACAAGGATCCGGAATGCGCTCTTGGTTGAGGCCAACGCGCAAGGGGTTTTCAGTCAGGGTTGCCATAGGGTCGGCTCAGCTTGGGTGGGCGGGGTTGGGAAGGGTGGCTAGGGGGTCAACGACCCTTCCAGGCAGCGCAACACTTCTTCCACATTCTTGCGGCTGCCGATAATCAAAGGCACTCGTTGGTGCAGGGATTGGGGCACGATGTCCAGGATGGCCTCGGTGCCGGTGGTGGCTACGCCTCCTGCCTGCTCAGCCAAAAACGCCAGCGGGTTGGCCTCGTACATCAGCCGCAGCTTGCCCTCTGGTTTTTGCCGGGTGCCAGGGTAGAGATACACTCCTCCCTGCAACAGGATGCGGTGAAAATCCGCCACCAGAGCGCCGCTGTAGCGGGCGGTGTAGCCATCGCGGCGGTGGACATAGCGGACATAGTTCTGGATCCCTTCGCTCCACTGACAGAAGTAGCCCTCGTTAAGGCTGTAGACGGAGCCGCGTTCGGGAATGCGAAGGTCGCTTTTGGAGAGGATGAACTCGCCCAAGCTGGGATCCAGGGTAAAACTGTGTACTCCCTTGCCGACGGAATAGACCAGTTGCGTGCTGGGGCCGTAGAGGATGTAGCCGGCGGCCAGTTGGCGACGGCCTGGCTGGAGGAGATCTTGGTTGTCTGCTTCCGGACGATCCTCAAGGGGGTGAAGAACGGAGAAGATAGAGCCGACGCTGAGGTTGGCGTCAATGTTGGAGGATCCATCCAAGGGATCGATCAGCAGGGCCAAGCGGCTGAGGGAGCAGTTTTCCGGCAGGCGGGCCGGCGTTTTCAGCTCTTCTGATACCAGCCGGCACACCAGGCCGGTCTGCTCCAAAGCGCGGATGAAGGCCCGGTTGGCGTAGTCGTCCATCCGCTGCTGCTCTTCCCCCTGCACATTGACGCTGCCGGTTACCCCCAGCGTCCCCTCGATCAGCCCTGCCTGGCTGAGGCGGCGGGCAATCATCTTGCCGGCCAGAGCAATGCGGTTCATCAGGGCGCTGAAGTCTTGGGCCTCAGGGGTAAAGCCGCTAAACTGCTGCAGCACATGCCGGGAGAGGGTAAGCACATCCCGCGCCATCTCGCGCTCGGCGCTGCTGGGCACTACGGGCGGAGAAGAACTGACCACCATAATCGCAGGCTTCCTCAGGATTCTTACTAGCTAGGCTGGCCAATCCCAACAGCGAGAGCCGAGAACTTACAGGGTTGCTTTAGATTTGGCCTGCCGGCAGGGTTCTCGTTCGGCTTGCCTGGCGAAAAACCGAGTAGGATAGGTTCTACTTGTTTTTTTTGAATTGGATCCCAGCGCGGGCTTATTGTCCCGCTCTTTACCTATGATGGCCAACCCTCCTTTTCCGCTGCGCAGCCAGGTTATCACCCAAGGGGTGCAGCGCTCTCCCAACCGCGCCATGCTCAGGGCCGTGGGCTTCCGTGATGAGGACTTCGGCAAGCCCATCGTCGGCATTGCCAACGCCCACAGCACCATCACTCCCTGCAACATCGGCATCCAAACCCTGGCCGAGCGCGCCGAAGCTGCCCTCAGGGCCGCCGGCTGCATGCCTCAGGTCTTCGGCACCATCACCATCAGCGACGGCATTTCCATGGGCACTGAGGGAATGAAGTACTCCCTGGTGTCGCGGGAGGTGATTGCCGATTCCATCGAGACGGTGGTCAACGGCCAGAGCATGGATGGTCTCTTGGCCATCGGCGGCTGCGACAAGAACATGCCGGGGGCGATGATCGCCATGGCCCGCCTCAACGTGCCCTCTATCTTTGTCTATGGCGGCACCATCAAGCCCGGCCACTACAATGGCCGCGACCTCACCATTGTCAGCGCCTTTGAAGCGGTAGGAGAGTACAGTGCTGGCCGCATCTCTGAGGAAGAGCTGCTGGCAGTCGAGCGCCACGCCTGCCCCGGTGCCGGATCCTGCGGCGGCATGTACACGGCCAACACCATGTCCAGCGCCTTTGAGGCCATGGGCATGAGCCTGCCCTATTCCTCCACCATGGCGGCAGAGGACGAAGAGAAGGCCGAAAGCGCCGCTCAATCGGCCAAAGTCTTGGCCGAGGCCATCAAAGCTAATATCCGGCCGCGGGACATCATCACCCGCCAGAGCATCGAGAACGCCATTTCGGTCATCATGGCCGTAGGGGGATCCACCAACGCCGTGCTCCACTTTTTGGCCATTGCCCACGCAGCAGAAGTGCCCCTGACGCTGGATGACTTCGAGACCATCCGCGCCCGCGTGCCCGTCCTCTGCGACCTCAAGCCTTCAGGCCGGTTTGTTGCCACCGATCTGCACCAGGCCGGCGGGATCCCCCAAGTAATGAAGATCTTGCTCAACCACGGCCTGCTGCACGGCGACTGCCTCACCATCTCCGGCCAGACGATTGCCGAGGTTTTGCGGGACGTGCCCGACGAGCCCAGCCCCGACCAAGAGGTCATCCGCCCCTGGCACAGCCCCCTTTACCCCCAAGGGCACATCGCTATCCTCAAAGGCAACCTCGCGCCCGAAGGGGCGGTGGCCAAGATCAGCGGCGTCAAGACTCCCAAGATCGCGGGGCCGGCGCGAGTCTTCAACTCAGAAGAATCCTGCCTGCAGGCCATCCTCGCCGGCCAAATTCGACCGGGGGACGTAGTGGTGATCCGCTACGAGGGCCCCAAGGGCGGCCCCGGCATGCGGGAGATGCTCTCCCCCACTTCGGCCATCATCGGCGCCGGCCTGGGGGACAGCGTGGGCCTGATTACCGATGGCCGCTTCTCCGGCGGCACCTACGGCATGGTGGTGGGCCATGTGGCCCCTGAGGCCTACGTAGGCGGCCCCATTGCCCTGGTGGAGGAAGGGGATCTCATTACCATCGATGCCCCCGCTCGCCTGTTGCACCTGCATGTTAGTGAGGAAGAGCTGGCCCGCCGCCGCGCCCGCTGGGCTCCGCCCGAGCCCCGCTACAAACGGGGTGTTCTGGCCAAGTACGCCAAGCTGGTCTCCAGCAGCAGCCTGGGGGCGGTGACGGATTTGAACTTGTGGGATTAGGCCCTTCACCCCCGGCCCCTCTCCCTCAGGGAGAGGAGAGGTTTGAGTACGACTCTTGCAGGAACAGAGACAAGAAAGCGGCAGAGATGAAGGATCCCTGCCGCTGGGTTTTATGGGCTGACGGCCTCAGAGACAACTAGGTACCGATGATCCCGCCGTCATTTTTGGTGATCACCACCACCGCCGAGCGGGGGTAGAGATTGGGGTCGTAGTCTGGCCAGCGGGAATTGACCTTGCCGGCAGCAAAGTCGTCCTCGCTGGTGCTGGCGCCTGGGTGCTGCACGTTGATGAACATGGTGCGCTGATCGGGAGTGGTGACCACACCGGTGATCTCCTGCCCAATCGGCCCGGTTAAAAAGCGGCGAATTTCCCCTGTATCCGGATCGGCAGCCAACATTTGGTTGTTGCCAAAAGGCGCAAACTCCTCTTTGTTGAGATTGCTTTCGCTGGTGTCGGTCTGGATCCAGAGGCGACGGCTGGCGTCGAACCACAGCCCATCGGGAGAATTGAAGATGTTGTCTGCGTTGAGAGGCTGCCCTGACAGGGTACGGCTGTCAGCGGAGGGGCCGGCCAAGACAAAGATGTCCCACTCGAAGCGGGTGGACTGGGGACTGCCCATCTCTTTCCAGCGGATGATGTGGCCCCACTGGTTCTTGGGACGGGGGTTGGCGGCGTTCACCTGGTCTGGTTCCCGGCGGCTGTTGTTGGTCAGGGTGAAGTAGACCATGCGGGTCTTGGGATCCACCGCTCCCCATTCGGGCCGATCCATCTTGGTGGCGCCGACGAAATCCGCCGCCGTGCGGGTGTTCACCAACACGTCCGCCTGGCTGGTGAAGCCATTCTCGGGCGTGAGGCCGTTTTGCCCAAACACCAGCGGGATCCACTCCCCTGTGCCGTCTTCGTTGAACTTGGCCACGTAGAGGGTGCCTTTATCCAACAGGTGGCCACCTGCCGTCTCCTTGCGGTAGGGCTCGGCAGAGACGTACTTGTAGATGTACTCGAAGCGGGCATCGTCCCCCATGTAGAGCACAATCGGCTGCCCTTCCACCGGCGGCTGGAACACCACGCCCTCGTGGGCAAAGCGGCCCAGAGCCGTGCGCTTCTTGGGCGTGCTGCTGGGATCAAAGGGATCGATCTCCACCACCCAGCCGAAGGTGTTGGGCTCGTTGCGGTAGTCCTGGGTGGGATCGGCGCCCGTGGGGGTGGCGTTGAAGCGGATGAACTCGTCGGCTTTGTTGCTGGCCAGCTCCCAGCCGTAGCGGGAGGTCTCGGTGCTCACGCCGTAGCGCTTGTGCTCGCGGGGCAGGTTGGGCTTTTGATCCGGCCCTTTGCTGGTGTTGGTGAAGTAGCCGGCCCAGTTTTCTTCGCAGGTGAGGTAGGTGTTCCAGGGGGTAACGCCGTGGGCGCAGTTGTTCAAGGTGCCCCGCGTCATCGTGCCATCGGGGCTGAACTTGGTCTTGACGAAGTCAGATCCCCGCACAGGCCCGTGGATCTCCATGAGGGTGAGGCCGGTAATGCGGCGGTTGAGGCGATCCCGCACCACAGTCCAGTTGCCGTCCCCCTGCTGCTTGATGTGGACAATGCTCACCCCGTGGGCGTTCAGCTCTTTGAGTACTTGATCGGGATCGCGGCTGCCGTCGGGATTGACCGGATAGTCCTCGTCGTCAAACTTTTGCCCCTTGGCGGCAGCGTGCATGAAGCGCGGCTCCACATACTCGTGGTTGAACACCAACAAGCCCTCATCAGAGCGGCCCTGCCAGGGATCCTTCCCATCAATGGGGAAGAAGTGCATGCCGTCGTGGTGGCTGCCCACCTGCATCCCTTGCTCGGCGCCGGTGTTTTCCAGCTTGAACTGTGGGTAGGTGCCGGTGATGGGGGTACCCCAGGCCAGCAGCGGTCGAGCCGTGTAGCCTTCGGGCACCACCACTTTGTCTTCTGCACTCACGGGGATCGCCTTGAAGCCCAGCAAGGAGCTGCCGCTGGCCGCTTTGGCAGATTTGGAAGCGCCGTTTAGCGCCGGCAGGCCGAAAAAGGTGGCCACTGCCGCCGCAATGCCGCCCTGCAGCACTTGGCGCCGCTGCAGGCGGGTTTCCAGAATGCTGCTGAAGGTAGGGTTGGGCGAATGATTGCACAGAGGCTCGTCCCCATGACGGAGCCGGGGGCCATGCGGATTGCTATTCACTTTGGTTCTCCTCTTCTCTTGTCTTGTCGGTCTTCTAGAAGCTAGATGTTTTACAAAAAACATCTATTCCCCGCGTGACTGTTTTCACGCATAAGGATAGGCACTACAAAACTAGTGGCTCGAAGTTAAGGAGAGACTAAGCCCAGGTTAAGCCTTGCCGATTTGGAGAATTTCTTTAGATCGACGTAACAATTTTTTTTAACGATTTGTTGCGATGAGGCAGGGCATTGCTGCGGCTGCCTGTCAGGATCTTTCTCGTAGCCTGGAGAACAGATACACCCCATCGCGATGGTAGAGAAGTCGAAATGAGGTTTCGTTTTGTAAAGCGGCAATCAGGGTCTGGGAGAACTCTGGGCTGCTGCGCCACCCCGGATGGCGGCTGTTGAGCAAGACATAATCAAAGGGATCCCATTGGTCGGGAGGGGATCCCTTAAAGCGGCTCTCGTCGGTAAAGTAAATAACTCGCCGATGGGTGAGGTGGGGGCTGATCTCATGGGTGGTGAGAACGCCCCCTGAGGTGGCGATCTGGGCAAGGGCCTCACGAGTGGCCTGCCAAGTGTCGAGAGACTGGAGATAGAGGGAGCCGAAAAAGGTATACTTGGCCAAAGCCAAAAAAGCCAGCAAAGACCAGATCAGGGCTGTTTTGTTTACTTTCGCAGAAGAGGCGGGAGGGTTGGTCGTCTTCCCGTTTTCGATAACATCTAGAAATAGAAAAGGAACAACAGGCAGCGCGTACTGGTGCACCAGGTCCCGATAAGCAGGATTGCTAGAAAGGATATTCAGCCCCAAAGTTGGCAGGGCAGGGATCCAGGGATCCCAGTGGCGCCAAGAGAGGCCCGAAGCCACAGGGATGACTAACAAAAATCCATAGAATAGGGTGTCGAGAGAGAAGACCTTGCCCAGGACTAATGTTGGCTTGAGAACCAAGTTTTGGATAATTTCAGGAACAGAACTGCCCAAATAGCTATAGTGAGAAACGGCTGCCGGCTCGCTGCCACTGAAGTGAGGAATAATCCAAAAAGTAGCCACGCCAAACCAAGCCGACCCTGCCGCTATGGCAAGCCAGCCGGCCACTTGGCAGCGCCGTTGCCAGCGCTTGTCAATCCGCCGGCTTTCCCAGATCAAAAGCCAAACTCCCAGGGCAGCGACATTGAGAGACAATGCCGCCTTACAGCCGAGGATGCCGCCTAGGCACAGCAAAAACCCCCACAGCTTGCCAGAGCGAACACAGAGTATAGCGGCCAAAAAAAGGGGAACGGCCAACACTTCTGGATGAAAATCAAAAAGGTTGGCGTTGAAGATGGCTGGGTAGAGAAGATAGGCGGCGGCAATTGTTCTCGCCCTGCCAGAATCAATCTCGGCCTGGAGCGCCAGATGGTAAACGGCCAGCGCTCCCAGCGTTAGTGCCAGAGCTTGGATGCCAAACAGCCAATATACAGAGGGAACAATGCGATACAAGAGACTGAGAGGATACAAGATAAAAGCTGCGTGATCCCCAAGAATGTGGATCCCGCGAATAGTAGAAAAAGGAACCTCGCCACGGCTGATTAAATAAACAGCTTGGTCGAAAATACCGAGATCATACCCTCCCGACTGAAACAAGTGGTGCCGCACAACGCTGCAGCCTAAAAGAACAAAGAAGGCTCCAACCAGCGTTGCCAAGAAAGACTTGGACAGAGGATGTTCCTTCATTGCCGCCTACAACTTGTTTAGCGTAGAATCCAAGCTCTGCCAGCTAGCAGTAAGACCGCAAGCCAGCTCAAAGACAGCCCCTTTTTCTCTGGCAAGAGAGGCTCGAATCCGGCTAGCTGGAAAAATTGCAGGAAGGAGGGATCCCTACCCAAGCAAGGCAAGAGGCTGGGGGTGGGCCCCAGCGGGGAGAACGCCCAAAGCCTTGAGAAGGTCTAAAGTTTTGGGATCTTTCCACTTTTCCTTTCTAGGATACGGGCAGACTCTCCAGAGCCACTGGGTGGGGAATTTTGCATGAGTGACGCCATCCGCTACGACCTGCTTTTGGTGGGGGGGAGCTCCTCCAACCTGATCCTGGCCCATCGCCTTTTGGATCTGGCCAAGCTCTCGGGGCTCAAGCTCTCCATCGCCCTTTTGGAAAAAGCCCGGCAATTCGGCGGGCACATCATCAGTGGTGCCATCTGCAATCCCCAGGTAATCGCCAGGCTTTTCCCGGATTTTGAGAGCCAAGGATTTCCCCACGAGGGGCGGGTGGAGGTGAGCCACCTGAGCGTACTGGGATCCCAGGAGCGCTGGGACTTGCCAGAGGCGGCGATCCCAAAGGGGCTGCGCAAACAGGGGCAGTTCATCCTTACCCTCAGCCATGTCATCCGCTGGCTGGCCGAAACCCTGCAGGAAAAAGCCAAAGGGATCCCCAACGTCACCCTGGATGTGTTCCCCGGCTTTGCCGCCCACGAGATCCTCTATGACGGCGAGCGGGTCATTGGGGTGCGGGTAAGCGACTCCGGCCAGGTTTATGAAGATTGCGTCTTTGCCGAGCTCACCTGCTTCGGGGACAAGGGATTTATCTCCAAAGATCTGGTCGAGAAGTTTCACCTGCGCCCCCGCCCGCAACTGTGGTCGGTGGGGGTCAAAGAGCTGTGGCAGATCCCTTGCTCACTGCAGGGGCAGGTGTGGCACACCCTGGGCTACCCGGTTTTGGATGGCAGCTTCAGCGGCGGCTTTGTCTACGGCCTCAAAGATAACCGCCTGGCCCTGGGCTTGATCATCGGCCTCGACAGCAAAAACCCCAACCTCAACCCGCAGCAGCGCCTGCAGGAGTTCAAAGCCCACCCCTGGATCCAGTCCCTGATTGCTGGCGGCAAGTTGCTCAAGTACGGGGCGGCTGTCATTCCCGAAGGGGGCTACTACAGCTTGCCCACCCGCTTTGGCGTCGAAGGGGCCTTGCTCTTGGGCGATGCCCTGGGGGTGCTGGATGTGGGCAGCCTGGCCGGGATCAACAACGCCATGGAGACCGGCTACCTAGCAGCGGGCCTCATTCACGACGGCTTCTTGAAAGGAGATCTGCGGATCCAAGAGGCCTACCAAAAGGCGGTGATGGAGAGCTCCGTTGGCCAAGATCTCTACCGTAGCCGCTACTTCCGGGAGGCCTTTTTGGAAAACTCCCGTCTGCTGGAAGCGTACCTGCCCCAGATCTGCCGCAGCGTCGATGCCGGCCACCCTTGGCTGGGATCCCTGCGCTGGGGCCTGCAGGATCCCGTGCGTCGCGGCAGGGAACTCCTGCGTGCCTATACCCTGCTGACGGGACGGGTCAGCGCCAGCGAGCCACCCCCACGGGGATATGTGGCCCCCCATGCCGCCATCCAGGCGGACTTTGTGGCCCCCAGCGTTGTGGATCCCGAAACATTGACCACTCGAGCGGGCTATTTCTCGCGATCCGAGGCCGTCTTTTTTGCGGATCCCCGCTACCCCGAAGGCAACCGGCACATCCTCGAGTTCAGCGCCGAGATCTGCCGCCAGTGCATTGCCACCTACGACAAGCTCAACCGCCCCACCCCCTGCGTGGCCGATTGCACCGCGGAAGTCCACCACATCCGCGAGCAAAACGGCATCCGCTCCCACGCCATGTCGCTGGAAAACTGCATCCAGTGCCGCACCTGCGAGATCGTCTGCCCCCACTTAAACCTGCGGGTTAACCCCAGCTACGAGGGATCCGGCCCCGACTTTTATGGGCTCTAGCCGAGCTGTGGCCAGCGAAATAGGGGCTCAGCCTTGCTGGCATTATTGACGTTCTCTCCAGGGCCCCCCGTAGACGGGGGGTTGGGGAGGACGCCATAACCCCAACTACTGGGCCAAGCCGAGATACTTGCGTCGGATATTGCTCGAACCAATACCGTGGATCGAAATCCGCAGGCGCTCGTGACATCATCATAAAGTCGAGATAAGGCGGCTTATCCCCAGGGCTAAAGTCCGGGGCTTGCGCCGCCCGACCTTTGGTTACAGCTAGAGTTGCAGGGAGCAAGGCCGTTGAATTCCGCCCCGCTGATCCCACCCGCCCCCAGTCCTGAGTTGAGCCGCGAGCAATCTTGTGAGCTCTTGCGCGGCCAGCTCAGCTTGGCCTTAAAGGAAAACAACTTGGAACAGGCCAAATCTCTCCTGCTGCCGGTGCAGCCGGTGGACATTGCCGAGGTCATTGGGGAGTTGCCGGAGGCGCAGCAGGCTCTGGCCTTTCGCTTGCTGCCCAAGGATCTGGCTATCCGCGTTTACGAACACCTGGACATAGAGCTGCAACAGACGCTGCTGCGCGAATTCAGAAGCCAAGAGATCCAGGACATCCTGGACAAGATGTCGCCGGACGACCGGGCCCGCCTCTTCGACGAACTGCCGGCCAAGGTGGTTGCCGAACTGCTGCCGCAGCTCAGCCCCGAAGAGCGGGAAGCCACAGCCTTGCTGCTGGGCTATGCCCCCAACACCGCGGGGCGGATCATGACTCCGGAATACATTTCCCTGCGAGAGAACCTGACCGCAGCCGAGGCGCTGGAGCGGGTGCGCCTCTTGGCCCGCGAAACCGAGACCATCTACTACCTCTACGTCACCGACCAAGAGCGACACCTGACGGGAACCCTGTCCTTGCGGGAGTTGGTGATGGCCGACCCGGCCCAGCGGCTGGAGGAGGTGATGAACCGGGAGGTGGTGTTTGTCAGCACCCACACCGACCAAGAAGAAGTGGCGCGGGTCATCCAGCGGTACGACCTGTTGGCGGTGCCGGTGGTGGATGCCGAGCGGCGACTGGTGGGGATCGTTACGGTAGATGATGTACTGGACATCCTGGAGCAAGAGGCCACCGAAGACATCTACTCCTTGGGGGGGTTGCAGTCTGGAGAAGAGGACTATTTCGACCTCAGCTTTTGGCAGGCGGCCCGCAAGCGGGTGGTGTGGCTGCTGATTTTGCTGTTTACCAACACCTTTACCAGCACGATTATTGCCGGTCAGGAAGAAGTCTTAAGCCAGGTGATTGCCCTGGCGGCTTTTATCCCCCTGTTGGTGGATAGCGGCGGCAACGTCGGCTCCCAGTCTTCGACGGTGGTGATTCGCGGCCTGAGCACGGCGACGGTGCGCCTCAAGGACGGGTTTGGGGTGCTGGCCCGGGAAGCGGCGGTGGGAGCCATGCTGGGGATCATGCTCAGCTTGATCACCATCGGCTGGGCCTATGCCCTGCAGCGGGATCTCTTGGTGGCGATCATCGTCGGGCTGAGCCTATTTGGGATTTCTGTTCTCTCTTCGGTGTCGGGGGCGGGGCTGCCCTTTTTGTTCCGCTCCTTCGGCTTCGATCCCGCTTTGATGGCTACCCCCTTCATCACCACGATTGTGGATGTGCTAGGGGTGTTGATCTACTTCTCCGTTGCCCGCTTAATCCTGGGAATCTAGCCCCGGCTGGCAACCCCTCCAAGCCCTTGCCGAACTTGGGCTAGGTTGGATCTGGTCTTGTTGCGGATCCCTGCCGATGTCTGACCATTCTGTGGAGGTCCAGGCGGCTCTCCCGGAGATCGTGGCTCGCTTGCAAGCAGCCCTGGGATCCCAGGGGCTGGGACATCTGCAGGTGCAGGCGCGTCTTTCCGGACACCGCCTGTTGCTGCGCCTGGAAGGGGATCCCCTCCCGGATGCGGATCGGCTGCTGCAGGGCCTCTTGCCAACCCTAGAGGAAATAGCGTTGAGCTACCGGCAGCGCCAGGTGGAGCTGTTTGGCTTTCCCCCCAACGAAGGGATCCCGGAGTGGCACCGCGAGTGGCGCTACCAGCCGCCGCCCAACCCCAACAGCCCCTTGTATCGCGCCCAACGCGGGGATGGAGAAGCCATCCAGTATGTGCTCGACTACCTGCTGCGCCCGCAGGGGATCCAGGCCCGCGTCCATCTGCACCCCAAGCTGGGCCTCTTACAGGTGAACTTGCAGGCAGCGGAAGTTCCGGATCCGGCTTGGGCCAAGGACTTTGTGCGGCGGGCCTTGACCCGTCTGGAATGGACCTTTGTGCAGCGGCTGCGGCTTTCCGGGCAAAAGCTGGGCTCCTTCTTGCCGGCCTGGAGCCAAGAGTTCGATCTCAAACAGCCCGCCTTTTGGCAGGCTTCCCCGACCAGGCTTTCTCCCTTTCCTTCTCCAGCAGCCGACGCCGCCGAGGGCGAGCCCTCTCCACCTTCCCCGGCCGCTCTAGACTAAAGGGCAGGGCTCAGGGGGTCGGCCATGCGGGTTGTTTTCTTTGGCACGCCGGAGTTTGCTCTGCCCTCGCTGCAGATCTTGTTGCAGCCGCAGTCTCCCTTTGAAGTGGTGGGATTGGTCTGCCAGCCGGATCGGCCGCAGGGGCGAGGACAGAAGGTGCTCCCCCCGCCCACCAAGATCCTCGCCCAAGCCCACGGGATCCCGGTGTGGCAGCCTGGCCGGCTGCGGCGGGATCCAGAGGTGCTGGCGGCGCTAGAGGCGCTGGCTGCCGATGTGTTTGTGGTGGTGGCCTACGGCCAGATCTTGCCGCCGGCGGTGCTGCAGATGCCCAAGCTGGGCTGCATCAATGTCCACGCTTCCCTCCTGCCGGCCTATCGCGGCGCCGCCCCCATCCAGTGGGCCATTGCCAACGGCGAGACCGAGACCGGCGTCACCACCATGCTCATGGACGAAGGCATGGATACGGGGGCCATCTTGCTGCAGGCCAAGCTGCCCATCGAGCCGGAGCAGACCGGCTTGGAGCTGGCCTCCCAACTGGCCCAACGGGGGGCAGAGCTGCTGGTGGAAACCCTGGTGAAACTGGAAAAAGGAGAGCTGACCCCCATTCCCCAGGATGACTCGCGGGCAACCTATGCCCCCCTGCTTAAAAAACAGGACTTCCAGCTCGACTGGCAGCGCCCGGCCCAGGCCTTGCACAACCAAATCCGCGCCTTTTCCCCGGACTGTTTTACCGGCTTGCAGGGGCAGCGGATTAAGATTGTCCGCTCCGCCGCTCCCCAGTTGCACCCGCCACCTGCCGAGCTTCCCCCGGGCAGCCCCGGAGAAGTGGTGGGACTGGCCAGGGGAGAAGGGGTGTATGTGGCCACAGGGGAGGGATCCCTCCTCATCCGGCGGGCCCAACTGCCCGGCAGGAAGGAACAGTCGGCCTGGGATCTGGTCAACGGCGGCCAACTCAGGGTGGGCATGCGCTTTGAGGTGCTGCCGGATCCCTAGCCCCGGCCCCCCTCTTGTCCCCCCGCCTGCGGGGGGATGTAGGGGGGCGGGGGTGGTCGCGTTAGCGGCGCGGAGCGCTTGGAACTACTCGGGCTGGGGAAATTCCTCCCACAGGCGGGTGTGTTGGCGCAGGCTGAGGAACTGCCCGCCGCCGAGGATGAGGTGATCCAAAACCGGGATCTGCAGCAGTTGCCCCGCCTGCAAGAGTTGCCGGGTGAGAGCAAGATCTTCCGGGCTGGGATCCAAGCTGCCGGAGGGGTGGTTGTGGGCCACCAGGATGCGGCTGGCCCCTTGCCTAATGGCGCTGCGGAAGGTTTCCCGCGGGTGGGTGAGGGTTTCCGTGGCGGTTCCCCGGGTTACGATCTGCTGGCCGATGAGGCGGTGTTTGATGTCCAGGTGCAGGACGGCAAAATGCTCCTGGGGCTCCCACATCAGGTCGCCGCTTAGGGCCATGGCCGCCTGTTCCGGCGATTCAATCACCGTCCGCTCGGGGGGTCGGGCCAAAAAGATCCGCCGCCCCAGCTCGATGGCGGCCAACACTGTTGCTGCTTTGGCTGGGCCAATGCCCTCAATTTGCAGCAGCTCTCCGGCTTCCACCTGGCGCAGTTGGGCCAGGGGATCCCCTTGGGCTTCCAATGTTTTCAAGAGCAACTGGGCCAGGCCCACAGCCGAGAGCTTGCCCGGCCCCTGGCCGGTATTGAGCAAAATGGCCAGCAGCTCGGCGTGGGAGAGGCTTTTGGCCCCTTGGCTGAGCAGCCGCTCGCGCGGGCGATCCTGAAGGGGAAGGTCGCTGATCCGCAACACGTACTGGCCCATATCTTCTCTAGGTTTTCTTCAACAGCCAAAAGGGGCTGCGGCGCTCCACGGCCTGCCAAGCTGCCGCTGGGATCCCTGGCTCCGTTAGCTCAGCTACAAAGGGATCCCAGGTCACCAGATAGTCGGGCACCTGGCCTTGGGCTTGCCAGGCAGCCAGCTCCTCCAGCTTGGCGGCATAGGGCACCCGCAGCGGACCATAAAAATAGGGTACAAACGAGCGGAGCCCGTAGAGGCCAACCCTTCCCGAAAGAGCCGGTTCTGGGCCGGCAAACTGGCGGAAAAAGTAGACGGATCCCCCCTGGGTATGCTGCAACACCCTTGGGAAGATGCAACTCCAGGCCAACTGGGCGCTGAGTCCAGTGGCCAAGAGCAAGATGGCCCATCCCCGAACGCTCTGCCGCGCCCTGATCCAGGCCAGTCCCCCCAGCACCAGGAGCAAAGCAGGGCCATAGGTGAAGAAGGGCCATTCCACCTCGGCCTGTAGGTATCCCAGGGCCAAACGGCCGGTTAGGCTGTCGGGGATCCCCAAGGCGGCCCCCACTTGGGCCCGCAAAGCCGGATCCTGGGATCCCAACCACGGCAATAGCAGCCACAGGGCCAGCCAACCCAGGCCGCTGAGCAGGATCCAGGCAGTTTCCCCAAAGCTGGGCCCCCTTTTCTCGGCAACCAGGCCTTGCAGGCGCAGGGCGGCAAAGTAGGCGCCGATGGGGTAAAGCAGCGAGGTGTAGTGGATCAACTTGGTTTGCACCAGGAGCGAAAACAGGGCCAGCACCACCCCAAAGGCCACCAAGAGCAGGCGTTCTGCCCGCTGAGTTAAATCCGCAGCCGCCGAGTCAATACTCCTGGGGATCCTCTCCAGGATCCCGGCCAGGGCCAAAGCCCCCCAGGGAAAGCACCCCCAGGCAAAGGCCAAAAGATGCAGGTAGACCGGGCCCGGATGGCCGCTGGGGGTACTCACCAGACCCCACTGGTAGTGCCAAAACGCCGCCAGCCACTGCAGCCCCCGCGCTGTCACTTCCAGCACCAGCCAGGCCAGGGGAACAGCCGCCGCCAGGCCCAAAAAGATCACCATCTCCCCCCACCCCATTGGCGGATCCCGCTGCCAGAGCTTGTAGAGGATCCAGATGGCTAGCGGCAACACCAGCCCCACCGGCCCCTTGGCCAACACCGCCAGGCCCAAAGCCAGCGCGCCCAGAGCTCTCCACCCCTGACCGGAGCGCCCGGCCCGACGCGCCTCCTCAGCAGCCCAAAGGGATCCTAGCCCCACGCCCATACCCAAATTCAGCAGCGGGTCGATGAGGCCGGTTTTGTAGAAAAACAGGGGCAGGTAGCCCGTCAGGAGCAGGATCCCCCAGAGGCAGCCAAACCCCGCCCCGCGCAGCCGCCCTCCCCACGCCACCAAAAGGGCTACGGTGATCCCGCCAACCCAGGCATTGGGCAGCCGCGCCGCCCCTTCGTTGACCCCCAGGGCCGCCATCGCCAGGGCCTGCAGCCAAAAAAAGAGGGGGGGCTTTTCGAAAAAAGGCTCGCCGTTAATTTGCAAAGCCAGGGGATCGCCGCTGGCCAGCATCTGCCGCGCCAAGCTGGCGTAAATGAGCTCGTCCCAGTCAAACAGGTAAGGGATCCCCTGGCCCGCCCACAGCCATAGGCCGGCCAAAAGCCCCAGGGATCCCTTGAGGCGGCCCAGAAGCTTAGCCATGGACAGCTTCTAGAGGCACCACCCGGCCCACACTCTCGGGCGAGTGCAATAGCCGCAGCAACTGGGCTGCCAGAGCGGATCCCTCGATCTCTGCAGGAATCTCCACCCCACACCAGCGGCTGGAGCTCTCCCGCAAGGCCGCCACCCAATCGGGAGTTAGGGATCCCCGCGCCACCCCCATCAGTTGCGGCAGCGGATCGCGGCGGTAGAGCCCGATCCAGCGCAGGCCCAGTTGGAAGGGCCCAGGCCGAAAGCGGGGGTTGGGGCTGCCGTCCGCCTCAAACTTGCTCA
>NZ_JANSHG010000003.1:0-33890 GCF_047461555.1 Synechococcus sp. WC101 | reverse complement strand
TCTGTTGATTGGGTTGTGCCCCGGTATACATGATGTTTGGGGAGCACTCATTGCCCTCAAACTGGACAGGGTACCAAAGTAGGTTGCCCAGACGTTCAAACACGGGTAACATGGCCTTCCGGCTTGCAGAGGTCCACCCGCCAAATACGGTGGCCACCTTGTCCTGCTGGATAAGCTTCTAAGCTTTCTGAGCGAAGGTAGCAGGATCCGAAGCTCCGTCCTCCACCACCGGGATGAGCTTCCGCCCCAGGACCCCACCGCGGGCATTGATCTCCTCTATAGCCAGCAAGGTGGCGTTTTTGACGGTTACCTCGCTAATGGCCATAGTGCCGGTAAGGGAGTGGAGTACGCCCACCTTGACCTCGCCTTGGGCAAGGCCTTGGGCGAGGCTCAGACCCACCAAGCTAACCACCCCCAGTACCCCTAGCAGTACCCCTAGTAACCTCCAGCCTTTTCCCATGTGTTCCTCCTTCCGAGTCGGACTTCAGGTCCGACCCTAGTGGAAAGCATAAAGTTGCATTAGCCAAGCTGACAGTATGCAACGATACAGTTAGCCAATACTTCGCTGACAGTATGCTATGTGTAAGCGTTTGTGTACGGGTTTAAGCGGGCGGTGGAGGTGTTTGCCCAGGGTCTGGGGGAGGCCCTGACCTACCTGGACTTTCCCGGGGTCCACCAGCGGCACATCAAGAGCACCAATGTGCTGGAGCGGCTTATCCGTGAGGTGAAGCGGCGGAGTTTCCCCGGCGAGGGGAGCCTGGTGAATCTGGCCACGGTGGTGATGCTGAGGGCCACGGAGGACTGGGCTTTCCGGCGTTATGGACATGGACCCGCTTTGGGCCGCGGAAGAGAAACCCACAAAAATCGCGACTTGACCGCAAAGTTTTCCGCTTCAACCAGAGGTGCCTTCAGTTGGCGTAGTTGGGCTACTCACCCTGCTTGTCTCCTCTTTGGCCAGCTTTTACCCCTGAGAAGGGATCTCAGCAGGATCTCAGGTGCCGGCAGTAGAATTGGGTGGAAAACTTAGCCCTTGGCAGAGTCCATGGCCATGCGGCGGGATTTACAAGAGCTGGTCATTTCCCCTTTTCTGGTGGAAAACCTTTCTGGGGTACCCATAGCCTGGCTGTACCGACCTCGGCCTATCCGTCGCTGGAAAGACCGGCTGCGCCAGTTCTCCGCCTTTTGGAATCTACTGGGCCTGCTGTTGGTGCTGGATTTGTTCTGCCGTTTCTTGACCTTTTGGTCAGGGGGATCCCTGCTGACCTTGGTGGGGCGAATTTTGATCCCTGGCCTGCGCAGCAGTTGGGAAAGTTGGCTGGTGGAATGGGGAATCCTGGCAGCCATTGCCGCTTTGGGCCAAGCCTATTGGATTTTCCGCAGCCGCCGCATGCCGCTCTTGCTGAACTTGCTAGAAGAAGTAGATCGCTACAATCGGCTCATTCAAGCCATTCACATCAACGATGAATTGGTAGAGGCGGGCAATCCTGAGGCCAAGCTGCCCCAGCGGGATCAGATCATCGAGACTCTGAAGCGGACTCGCAGCGACCTAATCCGCGCCTTGAAAACTGAACGGATCTTGCGGCAGAACAAAGACTTTATTGAGCAGCAAAGGGAGTTCTTCGGCGACGAGCTGGCAGCTCTGACTGCGCTCCAGCTAAGAGAACAGGCCAGCGAACAGTCGCAGCTTTTGGATGCTGCTTTGCAAATTGCCTTGCAGGTGCGCTCCCAACTAAGCCAACTGCAGAACCGGGGAGCAAATTGTTCCCAAGACAAAGATCAAGCTTCAGACAAAGCTCGAGACAAAAAAGATTAAGACAAAAAAGATTAAAGCGAAGACACAAGTTACAGCTATTTCGACCAGGATACTGCACTGATATTGAAGTAACCAAAGCCTTGGACTACGGGAAAGTCGTTGTGAGGCTCTTTGTCGCCTTGATCTCCACTTTGGGAGAGGGTTTAGATCTGCCTGGAAAAGCGCTGGAGACTGTCGCGAAGCCCAGGGATCTTCCTTCTCGGCAATGCCCTAAAAAATGTCCTGACTCAGCAGCTTAGCCAAGCGCTCCAGGCCCTTTTTGACCTGTCGGGAAACGGTAACGGCACTGATCCCCAGCCGCTCTGCTGTTTCTTTTTGGGTGAGGTCGTAGAAGAAAACAAATTCCAAAATCTGTCGGGTGCGCTCCTCCAGCTTGGCCAAGGCATTTTGCAGGCGGATGCGATCTTCTTCGGCCAGTTGAAAGCTGCGGTAGCGCTGATCGGGAATGGTATCCCCCAAAGCAACGCTGTCTTCTTCAACTTGTACGGGAGCATCTAGGCTGAGCAAAAGGCTGTTTTGTTGGGCCAGCTCCAGCTCTCGCCATTCCTGCTCCGTCAGTTGTAGGGCTTCCCTCACCTCCGCCTCAGAAGGAGAACGGCCCAATTCTTGTCTCAGGCGCGCGATCACCTTCTTGGCTTGTCGCTGCAGCGTCGCCCAGCGGCGTGGGATCCGTATTGTTGGGCTTTTGTCTCGCAGGTAGTGTTGAATTTCTCCGCGAATGTAGGGCATGGCAAAGGAGCTAAAAGCCAGGCCGCGGCTGATATCGAAGCGCTCGATGGCTTGGATGAGCCCTATGCAACCCACTTGCACCAAGTCGTCGTATCCTTCGTCGCATTGGTTACGCCAGTGGTGGGCTTCTTTGCGCACCAAGCCCAGGTTTATTTCCACCAGCCGGTTGCGCAGGGCTGGATCCCGAGTCTGGTGGTAGAGTCGCAACAGTGCAGCAGTTTGAGCTTTAACATCTTCATATTTGGATGCCATAGACGCACCCACAGCTCCGGATCCAGAATCCCCAGCACCAGCTTTGGCAGAAAACAGGGGAGCCGCGGCTGTCGATGGCGCCGGCGGCTCGGAGTCGTCGAGAGAAGGCTGCTGAGGAGCCGTTAGCATAGACAACTACTTTTTTTCTTTTTGAGCTGAAGCCATTCAAGGTTGGATTCAGCACCCAAACAACTCAAAGGCAGAGGATGCCAGGCGACCCCCATTCTCCCTAGGCCAGACTTCTGCTGGAACCAACCGCGAAGAAGCTTGCAGGCAGACAGTATCAGGTTGTAGCCGTGAAAATGCTACCAGATGTTAACAAGAACACAGCTTGCCTCCGAGATCTGCCAGGAGCTGGAGCGTTCTTAGCTTACTGGGTTTTCCGCCGCAAGCAACAGCATCCCTACGGAAAATCAGCAGCTTTCTTCAGCAAAAGAGCCGAATTTCTCTCCGTCATTTGGCGGAATCGCCGGATTGCTGCTGCTGGCTCACTTTGGAACCTCAGAAGAAATCTAGGAAGCAGGGGATGGAGCCGTTCGCGTCAGGGAGGTAGAGTTCGTGTCGGTTCCAAGGCCGGAGAGGGCTGTCAGGAAGGCCGTAAAGCTCGGCTCACCGCGAATGAGGTCGAAATAGGGCTCAGAGGCGAGCAAGGGGCGGTAGCGTTCCGGCTGCAGGCGCAGGGCTTGCTCCAAGGCTTGCAGGGCCTGGGGCACCTGGCCTTCCCAGGCGCAGCAGCAGGCTTTGGCGTAGTGGGCCTCGGCATCGTCGGGATCCATCTGCAGGGCTCGGTCAAAACTCTGGATGGCCAGCCCGTAGAGGTTCAAGTCCATCAGCACCAGGCCGCGCTGCACCCAGATCTGAGAACGCCGGGGATCCTGCTGCAGGGCGCGGTCGTAGCTGTTGAGAGCTTCCATCCAGTTGCCCAGGCGGTGGTGGGCGAGGGCGTGGCCGGCCCAGAGAGAGGCCGACTCCAATCCCAGTTGCAGAGCCCGTTCATAGCTGGCCAGAGCCTCGGCGTAGCGCTCCAGGTGCACCAGGGCCAGCCCGCGACTTTGCCAAACCCGGGGATCGCTGGAATTGATGGCCAGGGCCTTGTCGTAGCTGTTCACCGCCTCCTGCCACCGCTCTAAGGAGGCCAAGGTCAGCCCGTGCAGATGCCAGGCTTCCCCGCTGTCGGGGCGGAAGGTGAGAACCTGCTCGTAGGCGCGTAGCGCTTCTTGGTAGCGGCCCAGTTGCCGCAGCGTGTTGGCCTGGTTAAAGCGGGCCTCGAAAAAATCCGGCCTCAGTTGCAAAGCCCGCTCGTAGCTGGCCAGCGCCTCCTGGTGACGGCCGAGATCGTCCAGCAGAGAGCCGCGGTTGTTCCAGGCTTCGGGAAAATCCGGCTTCAGCTGCAGGGCCCGGTCGTAGCTGGCCAGGGCGGCTTGGGCCTGCCCCATTTGGTCGAGGGTGGTGGCGCGGTTGTACCAGGCAATGGGATCCCGCGGCCGATCTCCCACCGCCTGCTCGAAGGGCTGCAGTTGGGCCGCCTGTTCCGCCGTAAGGGCAGAGAGGTCAATCGCCGTTGCCGGCAAAACAGTTGTCGAGTCTGGGGGAGCAGCTCGCTGCTGTCGCCGCAGCCGCCAGGCCCAGCCTCCCACCAGGAGCAACAGGCCCACTCCCAGCAGCAGCGCGCCCAAGTCGGTCGAGGCAGTTGCCAACGCCATGACTCACTTCCCCTCTGCGCGCCTCTACATCATCACCAAAAACGGCAGGGGATCGCTGGGCCCTGCCGGCGAGATCAGCTCGATGCGCTTTTCGCCGGGGTAGGTGCTGGGATCGATCTCAAAAGTCACAGTCAGCGCCTCGGCAGTGGCCTGCACCGGCTCTTGGGAGCGCCCCAAGGGATCCCCGAAGCTAACCCGGATCCCCTTGCCCGCCGGGCTGATCCGGATCTCCGTCACCTGATCCAGATGGGATCCCTCCAGCGTACAGACAATAACATCGCCCACAAAGGCCTCTAAAGGCCAGCCGCGTCGTACTTGGGGTCTAGGCATGCTTACTCCCTCTCCCGCTAGGGGCTGCTCTAGATCCTCCCCTCGGCTCCTAAGCACCCCAAAGATCGGCGGCAGCTCCAAAACCCTGGGGAGGAACTACCTGATGTTTAGCCCAAAGTTGTTGGCATGACAAATGGGTACCGACCCTGCGAGGGTAGCGCTGGTCCAGCCCTTTTGCGGGAGAGGAGGCTCGGAGGTTGGCAGCGGTGCCGTCCCTCGCAACAGCAAGTCTTGACCAGGGCCAACGCTCACCAGCCGCGGCACCTCCTCCAGGCTATCGGCCACGGCAAACAGCACCCGCCCTCGCGCCTGGGGATCCCAGTCCAGCAGCTCGGCATACCCCAGGGCCGGCGGTGGCTCCCAAACCTGTACCGGTGGGATCCTGTTCGAGTCGGCGGGCAAGGGCCAGATCACCGCCCGATCCCAGCTCAAGTCGGTCTGGAACCAGCCTGCGTACTCCCGCGCCAGCAGGGTGTTGTCCTGCCAGGCCAGAGGCAGGATCATGGCAAAATCCAATGGCTCAACGGGGTCGTACACAGACGCCGCAGCTTGATAGATCACTTGCAAGGCTTGGGTACGAGTGTTCTTGGCAAACAACACACTGGTCAACCGACTGGTCTGAGGCGTGGCAACCAAATCCAGACGAGTGTACACCTGCCACTGGGGATCCGGGGCCGGCAGGGGCCGGCTGCGCAACAGGCCCACCAGCGTACACTGCCGTTGCCGCGCCTGCTCCTGCAAGTCGTATACCCACTCCCACGGGATGGGCAAGGCAGGAGAAGAGATTGCTTCGGGGGCAGCCGACATTATGTCTTTTATGTCCTTCGGCCAGGCGGCGCTCCCCTCCGCCCAGACGATCCAAACCGCCACAAGGGCTCCCCCCAGTTGCCCCAGCCAGTTTTGCCTGAGCCGGCTCCCCATCTGCTCCACCTTCCGTCTTCACTGCGGTTCAAGCCCTGTCTAGGCTAGGTTAGTGCTCCTCCGCCAGCCGTACCTGTACCGACTGGCCATGGGCGGGCAGCCCCTCGGCTTGCGCCAGAGCTTGGATCGCGCCGGCCACCTCCTGCAGGGCTGCCGAGCCGTACTGGATTAGGCTGGAGTGCTTCAGGAAGGTCTCCACTCCCAGCGCTGAGGCGTAGCGGGCCGCCCCCGCTGTGGGCAAGGTGTGGTTGGGGCCGGCCAGGTAGTCTCCCACCGCTTCTGGGGTGTAGTGTCCCAGGAAGATCGCCCCCGCGTGGCGAATGGGATCCAGCAGAGCCCAGGGATCCGCCACCTGCAGCTCCAGGTGTTCCGGCGCAAACTGGTTGGACAAGTTGACCGCTGTGGCCAGATCCGGCACCACCGCGATCAGGCCGTAGTTGGCCACCGCCTTCTCCACCAGCAGACGGTTGGGGTGGGCTTCCATCTGGGTGGTTACAGCCTGCTGCACCTGTTGGGCCAGCTTGGGATCGGGGGTCAGGAGGATCGCGGCTGCTAAGGGATCGTGCTCCGCTTGGGCCAGCAGATCGGCAGCCACGTAGAGGGGATTGGCACTCTCGTCGGCGATGATCAACACCTCGGAAGGCCCCGCCAGCGAGTCGATCCCCACCGTGCCGTAGACCAGCTTCTTGGCCAGCGTCACATAGATGTTGCCGGGGCCGGTGATCACGTCCACCTTGGGGATGGTCTCGGTGCCATAGGCCAAGGCCCCAATAGCCTGGGCCCCGCCGACGCGATAGATGGTGTGGATGCCCACTTCTTGGGCGGCCACCAAAATAGCCGGGCTGATCCCCTTGCCCCCCAGCCCGTCGGATCCCGGCGGGGTCACCATGACAATCTCGGGCACCCCCGCCACCTTGGCCGGAATGGCGTTCATCAACACCGTGCTGGGATAGGCGGCCCGCCCTCCTGGAATGTAGAGGCCAGCGCGATCCACCGGGCGGTACTGCTTGCCCAAGACGATCTCGGGGCCGGGAAAGCTCACCCAACTGCTGGGCACCCGCTGCCGGTGAAAGGCTTCGATGCGCTGTTTGGCCAAGCGCAGGGCCGATAGCAGTTGCGGAGATACCGCCTGGTAGGCTGCCTCCAGCTCAGCCCCCGACACCTTTAGCTCGGCTACGCTCAGCTCCACCTGGTCGAACTCCGCCGTGTAGGCCAGGAGAGCGCGATCCCCCTGGCGGCGTACCGCTTGTAGGATCTCCCGCACGGTTGCCTCGCGGTGCAAGTTCTGGTCAGCCTGAGTGCGCTCCGAGATCCGTCTAAGCTCGGCTTCAGCCTCAGCTAGCTGGGTGACGATTCTCAGCATGGCAACTCCTTCGCTTAGCGTGCCGTAAGCAGATGGTAGCGAGGGATCCGGTGGCATCGCGGTAGCAAAGCAGATCCTCGCTGCACCGGTTCGCAGTGACCAGAGGAGCTACCCTCGGTCAGGGATCCCGTCTGCACCTAGCGTGATCCACGGTGGCTATGGTCATAGCTTAGCCTGGATTTTCCGCGGCCAAGAGCCGCCCAGCCTTTGCGGGGCGGGGGTGTTGTGGCCTTAGGGAGCATGTCAAAAGCGCAATTCCGCCGATTTGATTAAATTGCGAAAATCGTGGATCACCTCTTCGCAGCGGCGGAAAAAAGCCAGCACCCAGTCCCGCAGCACCTTTTGTTGAGATTCGTCCAGCTCCTTGAGGGTGCCCTTGTAGTGGATTTGTCCGCTGCGCTCGATCTCGAACTGATGGAGCCACTCGGCTGAGGATCCCTGGCGTTCCACCACTTCCTGCCGCGCCGCCTTCCAATAGTTGACGATCACCGCCTTGCCCAAATAGCCGCTTGTGATCTGGCAAAGACGATTGAGAGATTGCACGAAGACATCCATCTCCATGCGGCTGCCTGTCGCTGCCGGCTGGGTCGCCTCCTCCCTTGGTGTGGGCTTGCCTTCTGCTAGGGTGGAGCTGGGTTGGGTAAGGTTCCGACCCGTCTCCGCCTGGCTGGTCAACAGGCGCAAGGTGGCCAAGCCCTTTGGCGTATCCTGCTGCAGCTCGGCTCGCAGGCGGTTCACGGCCAAGGTGTAAACCGGCATCACCAGCTCGTCATTCACCGCCACCAGCAGCGCCCATTCCGGCCCAAGGGGGTAAACGAAAACCCGCTGCTCGGCAAACTGAAAGTCAAAATAGTCAAGTCCTGGGGGCATGGTCTGCAAAACTTGAAACAGCCCTTCGGTAAGGGCTTGCTGCTGTCGGCTATCCAAATCCTGAAAAGAGCGGTAGAAGAAAGGGCGACCTGCCCGACTCAAGAGCGCCACCCCCATCACCCCACGGATGGACAAAAAACTGTCGAGCGTTTCCTTCTCCATGCCTACTCAACTTGGATAACACTCTTACTCTTATCCTGACTTAGATTGCCCGAGGGTGGGCGAGCACAACCAACCGAGAGCTGGATGCTCGATGTTTGGGATTGATGTTTGGGATTTAGGAAATGCACCGGGACAAAAACGCCTCGATCCGTCCCACCGCCTCCTCCAGACGGGATCCCTCTGCCACCAGGGCAAAGCGGACGTAGCCTTCCCCACTGGGGCCAAAGCCAGAGCCTGGAGACAGGGCAACGCCGGTGGCCCGCACCAAGTCTAGACAAAACTGGGCCGAGGAACCGCGGTACGACTCCGGCAAAGGCGCCCACAGGTACATGGTGGCCTCCGGCAGGGGCACGGGCCAGCCGATGCGGTGCAGAGCCGCCACCGCGATATCTCGCCGCTCGCGGTACACTTGCCGCCAGTGATCCAAAAAGCTGTCGGGAGCTGCCAAGGCCGCCGCCGCCCCCCGCAGGATGCCCTGGTAGGGGTGGAAGTCGATGGTGGACTTCACCAGGCGCAAAGCTCGGATCAGCTCGCGGCTGCCGATGGCATAGGCCACCCGGAACCCCCCCATGTGGTAAGACTTGGAGAGGGAAAAGAACTCGATGGTGCGGGTCTTGCCGGGATCCGCCAGCAGCGCCGAGGGAGCCACCTGGCCGTCGAAACGCCAGTCCACATAGGGAAAGTCATGGGCCAGGAAGATATCGTGCTGCTGACAAAATTGCAGCGTCTCCTGCCAAAACTCTGGGGTGACGGTGGCGGTGGTGGGGTTGTGGGGATAGCTCAGCACCAACAGCCGCGCCCGACGGCAGATCTCCGCCGGGATCTCATCCCACTGGGGCAGGAAGCGGTTTTCCGCCCGCAGGGGCAGATAGTAGGGGATCCCGCCCGCCAGATGGATCCCGCCCCCATGGGAGGGGTAGCCCGGGTCGGTGATCAAAGCAACATCCCCGGGATTGAGCAGGGCCAGCGGTAGGAGAGCCGTTCCCTGCTGGGATCCGATCAGCGGCAGCACCTCAGTTTCTGGGTCGATCTCCAGGCCGAACTTCCTGAGATACCATTGGGCGCAGGCGGCGCGAAACTCGGCCGTATCGTGGAACAGGGTGTAGCCATAGGTGGAGGGATCTGCCAGGGCCCTCTGAATGGCTGCCAGCGCTTCCGGGGGCGGGGGCAGGTCTGAGGAGCCCAAAGAAAGGTCGATGACATCCAAGCCCGACCGGCGCGCCTCCCACTTGGCCTGGTCTAGCTGGTCAAAGACATTGGAGTGCAGCGGCTCCAGTCGTTGGGCGAAGGCAGCGAGCATGCGACAAGTCCCGGTTGGCTATTCCTGAATCCCCTTAGGGATTGCTGCCGGCATTAGAAGAGCTGGGGGCAGAGGGCCGTGTGGCCGCTGCCGGGCCACGGTCGAAGATCTCGATGTTCCACTGGCCGCGACCGTTGCTCTCAAAGGCGATAAAGCGGCCATCGCCGCTGATGGTGGGGTTGCGCACATCTCCCGGTACCCGGCTGCTGATATTCTCAACGCGGCGGGTTTGGCGGTCGTAGAGAAAAATCTCCGATTTGCCCAGCGCATTGGACACGTAAACGATGTAGCGGCCGTCGGCGCTGATGTCGGGCGAGGTGGCGGCCACGTCGCTGGAATTCAGGCCGGGCAAGTCCACCAGCCGCTGTTCCACCGTGTCGTAGAGAAAAATATCCTGGCTGCCGCCGCGGGCGGAGGAAAACACCAGGTAGCGACCATCCCCGCTGAAGGAGGGCTCCCCATCGGGGAAGATACTGTTGAGGCCGCTGCCGGCCAGCGTGGGGCGCGGCGTGCGAAACCCTGCCGGGCCACAACCGAGCAACAGGAGGCTCAAGCCGGCCCAACACCACCTGCTTGCCCAGCGGGTTGGGCTGCGTGGAATCTGGCCATCGGTCAGCATTGCATTGCCCCTCCAATTCTTCTCCATCATACTCAGTTGGCAACTCGGCTCGGCTAGAGTTCTACCTCGACGCCCTTCCAGAAGGCCACGTAGCCGCGGATGTTGGCTGCAGCCGGCTTGGGATCCGGGTAGTACCAGGCGGCGTCTTTGTTCTCCTGGCCGTTGACCACCAGGGTGTAGTAGCTGGCTTGTCCTTTCCAGGGGCAGGTGGTGTGGGTGGAGCTGGGCTGGAAGTATTCCCAGCGCAGGGATTCCGGCGGAAAATAGATGTTGCCTTCCACGGTTTCGTAGCGGTCGGTCTCCGCCACAACCACCCCGTTCCAGATGGCCCTCGGCATGAAAAACCTCCTGTCGCAAACTCCCAGTTCTCAACGTTATTTTTAAAGTTGCAGATCCCGGCAAGGCCAACTGCCTTTCTTTGAGATTAGCGTTTCTGCTTATCGTCATCGTTGTCGTTGAGGGTTGACACCCGCCCCTGCCGGGCTGTTCTCCACTGCTATTGAGCGTCACTGCCATGGCTCGCCGCAACACCCTAGAAGATGACCTCAACTACCAGCAAGCCAAGCGCAGCCTGCGCCAGTGGGTGGCTCAACTGGATCTAAGCCCCCAGGAGATGGCGGGTTTGGAAGGGGAGCTGGAGAGCCTGCAGACGCTGCTGGACAAGCTGGAAACCGAGGTGATCCACATCGCTGCCTTTGGCCTGGTGGGGCGGGGCAAATCTTCTCTGCTCAATGCTTTGCTGGGGGAGCCGGTCTTCCAGACGGGGCCCACCCACGGCATTACCCGCACCCAGCAAGCGGCAGCTTGGAACATCAGTTGGGAAACCCGCCCCCAATCCCCCTTCTCTGCAGCAGCCCTGCAGGGATCCCGTCTGCCCCCTGCCTCGGTGCAGTCGGTTCAGGTTAGTCACTGGCAGGGATCCCGTCTGGAGCTGATCGACACGCCCGGCCTGGATGAAGTGGACGGCGAGGAGCGGGCACGGCTGGCCCAGGAGGTGGCGCAGCGGGCCGATCTGATCCTCTTTGTGGTCTGCGGGGATCTGACGCGGGTGGAGTTTGAGGCCCTGGCGGCCCTGCGGGAGGCGGGCAAGCCCATGCTGCTGGTGTTCAACAAGATCGACCAGTACCCGGAGGCGGATCGCCAGGCCATCTACGACAAGATCCGCAACGAACGGGTGCGGCAACTTCTTTCTCCCGACGAGATCGTCATGGTGGCGGCCTCCCCGCGCGTGCCGCGGCTGGTGCAGAGGCCAGATGGCAGCTTCGGCGTGGAGATGGAGATCGGCCCCCCCCAAGTGGACGCCCTGCGCCTGAAGATCCTGGAGGTGCTGCACCGGGAGGGGCGCTCCCTGCTGGCCTTGAATGCCCTCCTGTTTGCCGATCGCGTCAACCAACAGGTCATCGAGCGCAAGCTGCAAAGCCGCGCCCAGCAAGCCCAAGACCTCATCGCCGCCGCTGCCCGCACCAAGGCGCTGGCCGTTGCCCTCAACCCCGTTACCCTGCTCGATACCTTGGGAGGGCTGGCCCTGGATATTGCCTTGATCCTGCGCCTGTCCCGCCTCTATGGCTGGCCCATGAGCAGCGCGGGAGCCGCACAACTGCTGCAGAAGATCGTCCTCAGCATGCTCAGCCTGGGGGCAGGAGAATGGGTGGCGCTCTTGGGCCTGGGATCCCTGAAAACCTTGCTGGGGGGATCCCTGCCCTTCGCTGGAGGATTCTCCCTAGGGGCCTACGGTTCGGTGGCCCTGACGCAAGCGGTCTTGGCCGGGTTTTCCTGCTACGCCATCGGGGAGGCGGCCCGTCGCTACCTGGCCCAAGGAGCCAGTTGGGGGCCAGAAGGGCCCAAAGCCGCCATTGCCCAAATTTTGGCCGATTTGGACGAGACCTCCATTACCGCGCGCCTCCGGGAAGAGATCCGCAGCAAAATCGGTTCGGCGCTGCTTTGAGATCCTACAGTCGAGAAGCCGAGCCCCTTGCACCCATGACCTACTGTTTTGGCATCCTCACCCGTTCTGGCTTGGTGATGGCGGCAGATTCCCGCACCAACGCCGGGGTGGACTATGTCTCCACCTATCAGAAGCTGTTCGACTTTTCCGTGCCCGAAGAACGGGTGATCCTGATCTGCACTCTGGCAACCTGTCCATCACCCAGAGTGTTCTAACCGAAGTGCAGCGGGATCTGCGCCAGCAGGAAAGTGCCAATCTCCACACGTTTCCCCATCTCTACGACGTGGCCCGCTACCTGGGATCCAAAATTCGTTACATCCAGGAGCAAGACCGACCCTGGCTGGAAAAAGACGGCATCGACGCCCAGTGCAGCCTGTTGCTGGGAGGACAGATCTGCGGCGAGGAGCCGGCCCTCTTCTTGAGCTACAGCCAGGGCAACTGCATTCAAGCCACCCCAGAAACCCCTTTTTTGCAAGTGGGGGAAACCAAATACGGCAAGCCCATCCTGGACGCACCCTCTCCTACGAAACCTCGCTGGAGGACGAGGCCAAATGTGCTCTCCTCTCCATCGACTCCACCATGAAATCCAACATCTCCGTCGGCCCCCCCATCGACCTAGTGATGGTACAAGCGGATCAGTTCAAAGTCTCCCAGCGCCTGCGCCTGCGCACCGGGGATCCCTACCTGGCCAAGATGCGCAAGCTCTGGGAGAGCGCCCTCAAACAAGCCTTCGACCAAATGCCGCCCATCGAGTGGAACCACTCAGACCCAGCGGATGCCGATCAAGAAGAGCTGATCGACTGAGGGGGGGAGATTGGTAGGATAAGGTATCCCTGCTCAGCCCTTGGTATGTCAGCCCACACCTTTCAGGACTTGATCTTTCGCCTGCAGCAGTTTTGGGGGGAGCAAGGCTGCCTCATCCTGCAACCCTACGACCTGGAAAAAGGCGCCGGCACCATGAGCCCCCACACGTTTTTGCGCGCCCTGGGGCCGGATCCCTGGCGGGTGGCTTATGTGGAACCTTGTCGCCGCCCCACCGATGGGCGCTACGGCCAAAACCCCAACCGTCTGCAGCACTACTTTCAGTACCAGGTTCTGATCAAACCCTCCCCCGACGACATCCAGGAGGTGTACCTGGAGAGCCTGCGGGCCCTGGGCATTGACCCGGCAGAACACGACATTCGCTTTGTGGAAGATGATTGGGAATCTCCCACCTTGGGGGCTTGGGGTGTGGGCTGGGAAGTGTGGCTAGATGGCATGGAAATAACCCAATTCACCTACTTCCAGCAAGTGGGCGGGCTGGATTGTCGCCCCGTTTCTGTGGAGATTACCTACGGCCTAGAGCGCCTGGCCATGTACCTACAGGGGGTGGACTCGGTTTTCGACCTCTGCTGGGGTGAGCACCCTTCCCTAGGCCGGATTACCTATGGGCAAATCTATTTCCAAAACGAGGTGGAGCAGTCCTACTACAACTTCGAGTATTCGGATCCCGAGATGCTGCTGGAGCTGTTCCGCCTCTACGAAGCTGAAGCCAAGCGCCTGATCGAAACCACACAGCAGAAGCTGCAAAAACAGGTGCTTCCCGATCGGCTGGCGGTGTCGCTGCTCCTGCCCGCCTACGACTATGTGCTCAAGTGCTCCCACACCTTCAACCTGCTCGATGCCCGCGGCGTCATTGCCGTAGCCGAGCGCACCCTCTACATTGGGCGCATCCGCAACCTGGCCCGACAATTGGCAGAGCTGTACGTTAGCCAAGCCGACCGCCCTGGATCCAGCTATGCCCTGCGGCAGCCGGAACCCACCCTGATCTCCAAAGGCGCCTGGGCTAATGGCTAGGGAAAAAGATCCCTGTTTTCGCTATGATGGGTGATCGGTATCAGCAGGCGCTGGCCTGCCGTGGCCACCCTTACCTTAGGATAATCGACACTCTCGTTTTCACCCTCTTTTCCTGACCAGTCCACCTTTATTCCGAGAAAAATCTTTATGTTTCGCCATCCCGTCACGCGGGTTTCCATCTTTATCGATGGGAACAATATGTTTTATGCTCAACAAAAAAATGGCTGGTTTTTCGACCCGCGCCGAGTCTTGGATTATTTTGTCAGGTCACAGCCCAACGTCGAGCTAGTCAACGCATTTTGGTACACCGGCATCAAGGATCCCAACGATCAAAGGGCCTTTCGAGATGCTCTGATCAGCTTGGGTTTTACGGTGCGCACCAAGATCCTTAAAGAGTATCGAGACGAAGACTCTGGCCGCTACTCCCAGAAGGCCAACCTGGATATCGAGATCGTCATCGATATGTTCAACACGGTTGGGCAATACGACAGGATCATCTTGTTTAGCGGCGATGGCGATTTTGAGCGGGCCGTTGAGCTGTTGCGCTCCAAAAACACTTTGATTACAGTCGTCTCCACTGAAGGAATGATCGCCCGCGAGCTGCGCAATGCCACCGATCGCTACATCGACCTCAACGACATTCGCCCCTACATCGAGAAGCTGGATAAGTAGGGCCGATCCCTCTACTCTCGAGCTGGCCCCACAGCTCCCCGGCGGAGTTGTCACAACCCACCTGAGGTCCTTCGGGTTTCTCCGCCTTGAGAGAAAGTCTGCTTGGTAAAATTGCTGCCACGCAAGCGACCCATCTGTTACACCGGCCATCGTCGGCGTTGCCGGGAAAAGCTGTCCCAGCCACTTTAACTTCTGGGCAACCTTGGCCCAGGCAGAGGGCCAAAGAGGCTAGCATTGTAAAAAATCTTTGCCCCAACCAGGTTTTTATGACCGACGTTCCCGTCTCCCGCATTCGCAACTTTTCCATCATCGCCCACATCGACCACGGTAAATCCACCCTGGCCGACCGGCTGCTGGAGGCGACCGGCACCGTTTCAGCCCGCGAGATGAAGCCGCAACTGTTGGACAACATGGAACTGGAACGGGAGCGGGGCATCACCATCAAGCTGCAGGCGGCCCGCATGAACTACCGCGCCCAAGACGGCCAAGACTATGTCCTCAACCTCATCGATACGCCGGGGCATGTGGACTTTACCTACGAAGTCTCCCGCTCCCTGGCCGCCTGCGAAGGGGCGCTGCTGGTGGTGGATGCCTCTCAAGGTGTGGAGGCGCAGACCCTGGCCAACGTCTATCTGGCCCTGGAGAACAACCTGGAGATCATCCCGGTCATTAACAAAATCGACCTGCCGGGGGCGGAGCCGGAGCGGGTGATCGCCGAGATCGAGCAGGTCATCGGCCTCGATTGCAGCGGAGCGATCTTGGCCTCTGCCAAAATGGGCATCGGCATCCCAGAGATCCTAGAGGCCATTGTGCAGCGGGTGCCCCCGCCGCGGGATACAGTGGCGGATCCCTTGCGGGCCCTAATTTTCGATAGCTACTACGACTCCTACCGCGGCGTGATTGTCTATGTGCGCATCATGGATGGGGAGGTGAAGACGGGAGATAAGATCTGCTTCATGGCCTCCGGTCGGGAATACGAAATTACCGAGCTGGGGGTGATGCGCCCTCATCAAGAGTCCGTTGCGTCTCTCCATGCTGGGGAAGTGGGCTACATTGCCGCCGCCATTAAAAGTGTCGAGCACGCCCGTGTCGGGGATACCATCACACTTGTCCATCGCAAGGCCTCTGAGCCTCTGCCCGGCTACAAAGAAGCCAAGCCGATGGTCTTCTGCGGCCTCTTCCCCAGCAACTCCGATCAATACGCCGAACTCAAAGAAGCTCTGGAAAAACTGAAGCTCAACGATGCCGCCCTCTACTTTGAGCCGGAAGTTTCCCCTGCGATGGGCTTTGGCTTCCGCTGTGGTTTCTTGGGCCTGCTGCACATGGAGGTGGTGCAGGAACGCCTGGAGCGGGAATACAACCTGGATTTGGTGATCACCGCTCCGACGGTGGTGTATCAGGTTACCCTCAACGATGGCTCTGTGATTCGGGTAGACAATCCCAGCAAGCTGCCTCCCCCCAACGAGCGCACCAGCATTGAGGAGCCGATTGTGAGGGTAGAGGTGATTCTTCCTGAGGAATTTGTCGGTACCGTGATGGAGCTGTGCGAGACCAAACGCGGCACCTTTAAGGACATGAAATACCTGGCGCAGGGTCGAACTACGCTCGTGTATGAGCTACCGCTGGCAGAAGTGGTCACCGACTTTTTCGATCAACTGAAATCTCGCACCCGCGGCTACGCCAGTATGGATTACCAAATGGTGGGTTACCGCGCCGACGACCTGGTGCGCTTGGACATCCTCATCAACGGCGACGTGGTGGATTCTCTGTCCACCATTGTGCATCGGGACAAAGCCTTTTATGTGGGCCGGTCTTTGGTAGCCAAGCTGCGCGAGCTGATCCCACGCCACCAGTTTGAGGTGCCCATTCAAGCAGCAATTGGCTCTCGGGTGATAGCCCGCGAAACTATTCCTGCCCTGCGCAAAAATGTCCTGGCCAAGTGCTATGGGGGGGATGTGACCCGCAAGCGCAAGCTGTTGGAAAAACAAAAGGAGGGGAAAAAGCGCATGAAGGCGGTGGGAACCGTCGAGGTGCCCCAAGAGGCGTTTATGGCGGTGCTGAAGTTGCAAAATGACTAGCCCGGTCTTACGGCGGGAAGAGGTGTTGGCCTGGCTCCAGGAGCAGGTGCCCCCCCCTCGCCTTCGCCACATCTTGGGGGTAGAGGCGATGGCCCGGCAACTGGCAGCTCACTATGGGCTGGATGAGCAAAAAGCTGCTTGGGCAGGGCTGATGCACGACTTGGCCAAGTCCTTCCCCCCGGAGCAACTGCTGCAGAGCGTCGCTCAGGAGCGGGAGTTGGACGAGATCGAGCGGGCCGAGCCCCACCTTCTCCATGCCGAGGTGGGATCCCTGCTGGCACGGGAGCGATTTCAGGTGCAGGATGCGGAGATCTTGGCAGCCATCGCCAACCACACCCTGGGACGGCCCGGCATGGATCCGCTCAGTTGTGTGGTTTTTGTAGCCGATGCTCTGGAACCCAACCGCGGCAACAGTCCGGAGCTAGAACATCTGCGACGACTAGCTTTTGTAGATTTATCTAAAGCTGTGGTGGGGGTTTGCGATCTCAGCCTGAGATTTCTGCTAAACCGGTATCAGGTGATCCATCCACGCACACTCATGACTCGGAATCATTTTCTGCTGCATCCTTTGGGTAAAAAAGGTTCGGAGGAGATTGTGTCTCCAGTCAATTCAGTCGTTTCAGGAGGGTTTTAGTTGCTACAGTCCATGCCTGTCCGTGCCAGGGATCCCATCTATCGCATGGCGTTGAGCGCAGCTCGCGCAGCAGAAGAAAAAAAAGGCGGCGACATTGTCCTGCTGGATGTATCCCAAATTTCCACGTTGGCGGATTACTTCCTTTTGATCAGTGGCTACTCGCTTACGCAAGTACGGGCCATTGCCCGAGCAATCGAGGAAAAGGTTTGGGAGGAGTGGCAACAGAGTCCGCGCCGCATCGAAGGTCAAGAGTCAGGCTCTTGGATACTGATTGACTATGCCGATCTCATCGTCCATGTGTTCATGCAGGAGGAAAGAGACTATTACGACCTGGAATCTTTCTGGATCCAGGCTCAGCGAGTCGATTTGCCAATAGCAGGCTAGACATAGTTTTAGATCCTTAGATCTTGGCAGCTTTTCAGAGCTTGTAGCCAGGCGAAGAGTTGCTCCGCTTAGCTCTTCAAGTGGGTGTCTTTGCCAAACGAAAGTGTTAGCCGATCGTCAAGAAATGTGTAAACTTCTTAATAGTCCCATAACTTCCTACATAGTTACGTGTTAGCGTATTGGAGGAGGAGTAGCTGGGTAAGATCTTCTTCCCTCTTGCGGTTGAGTTTCTATAGTCTTTGTTAAATGGCCTACCCTGTCCTTCTCAAAAAGCCGATAATTTTTCGTTGGTACCGGATACCAGCGAAGAGATTTTCCGGCTGCTGATTGTTGGCTGCTTTCAGCGGCAGAGGGGAGGGCAAACGGGGCAAATAGAGGGGGCTAAGGATTGGCCGCAGGGGAGATCTTAGCAGACAAATCCACAACCTCTTCCCGCTGGTGGACTGGATCTGCCGCCGGCTCAGCTATCCGGCCTGTAGGCAAGAGTCCGAGGCAAAGAGCGGCGAAGGAGGAAAGGAGAAAGTTGCACTTTTTGTTTAATGCCTGTTTTAAGAGCGACGGGGATTTTTAGGAGAGACAAATGGAAAAGATGTTGGTTAATATCGTTGAGTACCTGGCTTTGGGAGAACTGGAAAATGTCCTCTGTACTGAGCACCCCCATCAGCAGGTTTTCCACGATGCCAGGGAGCGGGAAGCGCTGATGCAGCAGATCTTAAACCGGGTTCCTGCTGTTTATATGTGGCTGGCTGCCGATGAGTGTCCCAGCCGCGATCAGCTCAACCCTTCTGAGCTGGAATTGCTCCGCTCGGTAGTGCGGGAGGTGGTCAATCAAAAGCTGCAACAAGCTTCTTTTGGCGTTGATCCCTATGCGGGATCCATGTCGGAAGCCTTCTACGGGTAGAGGGAAGATGGGCTTAGGCTAGACTGCAAGAACGCTACCTTGCCCTGGTATGTTGCCCGTTTACTATTCTGAGACTTTTCTCCGCCACGACGCCGGGCCGTTTCACCCCGAGCGTCCGGCTCGCCTGCAGGCCATTGTCAAGGCGCTGCGCGGTGCCTCTTTCGCCGAGCATCTGGAATGGCGGGATCCCCCCTTGGCCGATCTTGCACAACTGGAGCGGGTACACCCGCGCTGGCACATTCAACGGGTGGCCGAGTTGGCTGCGGCAGGAGGGGGTCGCCTCGATGCCGATACCGCCGTTTCCCCAGCGAGCTTTGAGGCGGCGCGGCAGGCAGTTGGAGCCTGGATTGCTGCTTCGGCCTCGGCTTTGGCCGCGGCTCAGCCTGCTTTGGTGCTGTGTCGCCCGCCGGGGCATCACGCGGAGCCGGAACGGGCAATGGGGTTTTGTCTCTTCAGTAACGCCGCCATTGCCGCCCTCTGGGCCCTGGATCAGCCGGGGGTGAGGCGGGTAGCCATTTTCGATTGGGATGTGCACCACGGCAACGGCACGCAGGCGGTGGTGGAGCGTCACCCCCAACTGGCCTATGCCTCTATCCATCAGTTTCCCCTCTACCCTGGCACGGGCTTGGCCGAGGAAACCGGGATCCACGGCAACCTCTGCAACGTGCCTCTGCCTGCCAGGTCAGACTGGTCGGTCTACAAAAAAGCTCTCGATGAGAAGGTCTTGCCGTTTTTGCGGGCCTTCCAACCGGATTTGCTGCTGGTGAGCGCCGGCTTTGACTGTGCCAAAGGGGATCCCTTGGCCAGTATGCTGCTGGAGCCGGAAGACTTTGGCCGCATGGCCCACCTCTGCCTGGAGGAGGTGACCCGCAAGACCGTCTTCGGGTTAGAAGGGGGCTATGACCTGGAGAATCTGGCCCGCGGCTGGCTGAGCCTGGCCCAAGCTTGCCTGGAGAGCTAGCCCTTCCACTTCACCTTGGGCAGGATCTGCCGCACATCCACGCGGTCTTTGTACTTGAGGGCGAAGTTGAGCAGCGAGTCCAAAAGCGAGTCAGATAGGTAGTGGGGTTGTAGGCCCAGGTCTAGGAGCTTGGTATTTTTGGCGTTGTAGTAGTGCTCCTCCAGCTCGACACGGGGGTTTTCCAAGTAGTTGATTTCCACCTTCAGGCCCATGGCGGCTCCGGCCTTTTGCACCATCAGCGCCAGTTGCTCCACGCTAAATTGCTCGGTGAACTGGTTCATCACCCGGAACTGACCTGGCTCAGGAGGATTGGCGATGGCCAGCTCCACACAGCGCACCGTATCGCGGATATCCAGGAAGCCACGGGTTTGGCCCCCCTTGCCGTACACCGTCAGGGGGTGGCCCACTGCGGCTTGAACGCAAAAGCGGTTCAGGGCCGTGCCGAACACGCCATCGTAGTCGAGGCGGTTGATCAGCACCTCATCCATGCCGGTTTCTTCTGTTAACACGCCGTACACCACCCCTTGATTGAGGTCGGTAGCCCGCAGGCCCCAGACGCGGCAGGCGAAGTGGATGTTGTGGCTGTCGTGCACCTTGGAGAGGTGATACATGGAACCCGGCTGTTTGGGATAGGGCAGGGTATCCTTGCGGCCGTTGTGCTCGATGGTGATGTACCCCTCCTCGATGTCGATGTTGGGGGTGCCATACTCGCCCATGGTGCCCAGCTTCACCAGGTGGCAGTCGGGAAACTCCTCCTTGATGGCGTAGAGGATGTTCAGGGTGCCCACCACGTTGTTGACCTGGGTCATCACCGCATGTTCGCGGCTAATCATCGAGTAGGGAGCAGAGCGCTGCTCGCCAAAGTGGACGATGGCCTCCGGCTCAAAGCGACGCATGCAAGAAATGAGGGCCTCGTAGTTGGTGACGTCGCAAACGAAAATGGGAATATCCTTGCCGGTCAGCCCCTTCCAGCGATCCACCCGCTGCTCGAGCTGGGCAATGGGCGTCAGGGTAGAAACCCCTAGTTGCAGATCCCAGAGGCGGCGCACGTAGGAATCGAGAATGGCCACCTCATAGCCCCTGTTGGACAGGTGTAGGGCCGTTGCCCAGCCGCAGTATCCGTCACCACCAATAACCAGGACTTTCATCGGGGAAGCAAAATTCGGCTGCTCACGAATCTACCAAGTTATGGCACCGAAGACAAATACCCTGGGATCCCACTTTTAATCGCGGATTGGGCCGCCAGATTACTCGACCTGAGGAGGGTTGGCCAGGGTGTAGACGGTGGTCTCAGCAGCAATGGCACGGCGCAGGTGGGCGGGAACCTGGTAGAGTCCCAGGAGGGTGATGCCATCGATGAAGCGCAGCGCTCCGCGGTCGGGATCCAGGTGTTGGGCCAGGATCTGGTCGACCTGTTCGGGCTCCGGCCTGGAAGAGATGGGATCCTGGGCTGCCAGGGCAAACCCCAGCGGCCCGCCGTAGGTGGGGGCGTAGATAGCGTAGGGCTGCACAGCAGCAAACACCGTTTTCAAGGTGTGAACGATGCGAGTGTGCTGCCACAACTCCACTGGACCCGTCGGCCCAGCTTGGATGACAAAAGCCCCAGCGGTCTGCAACTTGGAGCGAACCTGGCGGAAAAACTCCTGGGTAAAGAGGCGGTAGGCCGGGCCGGCCTCAACGGGATCCGACAGATCGGAAAGGATCGCGTCCCAGATCGGCTCCGTCTGGCCAAGAAAGTCCAAGGCGTCGGCGATCACCACCTCTGCCCGCGGATCCGCAAAGGATCCTTGGTGCATTTCCGGCAGATGCTCTCGACAGGCTTCCACCACCTCCCCGTCGATATCCACCATCACCACTTGCTCCACCGAGCGCCAGCGCAGCACCTCCCGCAGCGTCGCCCCTTCCGCACCACCCAATATCAACACTCGCCGCGGGATCCCACCCGCCTGGACGACCTGCACCAGGGCCGGATGAACCAGAGCCTCGTGGTACAGGAATTCGTCCGCCGTGGTGGACTGCCAGTGGCCATCCAGCATCAGGCCCTTGCCATAGGCTCCCGTCTCGGCGATCAGCATCTCCTGAAAACGGGTTTTTCGGTAGGCCAGAATGCGCGTGATGGCACGGGCAGTGTAGTCCCAGGGGGTGAAGTACTCCTGCGCCCAGAAGAAGCTCTTTGGGGTGTTCATAGGACACCTGACAAAAAGTGGCGGGATCTCAGCGCCTTCGTCCGGCCGTTTCACAGCTTAGCGCTTCGGGAAAATCCGCCATCTCTTCAATGGGTGCCGCATCCGTGGTTCGGCGAGGTAGCTTGCGCAGCGAATACCGCCGCGCTTGAAACACCTGGATCAAGTATTCACAGGCTGCTTCGGGCCGCGTGTGGCGACCACAGGTGAACACATCCACCGCTGCATAGCCCGCTTCGGGCCAAGTGTGAATGGAGATATGGGATTCTCCCAAAAGGGCCAGAGCCGTGATCCCCTGTGGCTCAAACGGATGGCAAAGCTCGCCCAAGAGGGTGGAGTTGGAGCGTCTTGCTGCCTCCCGCAAGGCCTGTTGCACCAGGGAAACATCATCCAGAAGTTTGGCCGGGCAGTCGTAAAGCTCTAGGATGCAGTGGATCCCGATCAGAGCCAGAGACCTATCCCCTAATTGGCCAGATAGTGTGTGCAGCATACTATCCCCTAATTGGCCAGATAGACTACCGAAGCCGTGCGAACAAAAAGCACAGCTTTACCATCTTCTCATAGATGCAGCGGGATTACACCCCGCAACGGCTTTTTTCTTAACTGAGAATTAACCTTGACGTTGTCCGCAGCCCTGCCGGCTTGCTCCCACGCAGGGGGAGAGCGGCGATTCTTTCACAACTTGCAGTAGCTGCTGGCAGGCAACCCCCACTTGCTGTGCCACACCATCCTTTGCTGCTCTGCCCGATTTGCCTATCCAGTTGGCCAAGCCCGATATCTGCCCACCCCGCTGGCGGCATCTCGAACGTGGTGCAAGGGGAATTGCTCAGCAGTTCGGCTTCCTACCCAACGACCGGCTGACAGCGCCAAGGAGCGGGGATCCCTGGAAGAGTCCCCCTCTCAAAGCTCCCAGAGCGGTTAGTCTAGACTGTGGACAGTGACGTTCCTCTCAATCCGAGCAGAGGCTGTCGATGGACACCGCCGAGGCCCTCCAAGTTCTCAACCTGCCGCCGGATGCCAGCGAACGGGAGATCCGGAGGAAGTGGTTTCGAGAATATCAAACCCTCAGTGCCGCCCTCTTGGAGCTGGAGGACGAACGGCAAAGGCCCTTGCTGGAGGCGCAACTGGCACGGCTCAACGAGGCGCGGGATGTGTTGCTCGGCGGCGGATCCCAGGCTGAGAAGGAGTTGGCTTGGGCTAGCCCGGAAGACTTGCCTTCCCAGGTCATCGTGCTGCTTTACCAAGCCAATGGCCAAGAGGGGATCTGCACACGCCAGATCGGGGGGCAGGACATTGTCATTGCGTTTGAGAGCGCCTTTGGGGCGAAAAAATATGCCCAAAGGCTGGCCCAGCAGGGGCTGCCCAAGCCGCTGGCCGAGCGCTTTGATACTCAGGAGATCGTCGATTTTTGTCGCGAAGGGGGCTATGGGTTGATGGTGGTTCCAGCCAGCGAGGTGCTGGAGCCGCTGGAGGAGAGTACGGAAGCCGCGCGGAATTGGCAGGGCAAATCCTAACGGCCTGGACTTCAACCCAGATTGCGTTGCGAGGGTCTTCGATGATCACTGCCGAACCAATCTCTCTAGAGGAGTTTCGCCAGATCATGAATGCGGATCTGGAGGCTTGCTGTGAAGCATTTGGCCTGAGGGAAGGGTACCTGCGTCTGCAACAACAACAACTGCGCTTCTGGGTTATGCTGGCCCTCTGCCTGTTGGTGGTTGCCCTGGTGATCTTTTTGGGGATGCGGGATCCCGGCTATTGGCTACTGTATACAGTGGCCGTCGTGTTGCTGGCGGTGGTTTTGCTGGGGCTCCTCTGGGCCAGCTTGGAGCTGCAGCAGAGCCTGCGCCGCATTCGCCAGCGCTGGCAGGAGGCCCACCTCCTAAATAGCCCTCCCAAGATCATGGAGTTTGCCAGCGATCTCGCCCGCAAGGTAAAAGAGTACAACCGCTGGGTGCAAGAGCTCCAACAATCGCTGGAGGGGGGCCAGTATTGGCGAGATTTTCGCCAACTGAGCGAGGCCGAGCAGCGGTATATCCAGTCGCTCTTTTTGCAGGTGCGGGCCCAGTTGATCACGGCTTTGCAGATGTGCAGAGCCTTGATCGAAGACCCACGGGTTCCCGTAGAGCAGTACTTTAACCAGATGGTTGCCCGGGATCAGCAACTGCTGGAGCAATTTATCGCCAAAAACTTGACTGCCAACCGCTACGCAGCCATAGCTCGCGAGCTATCTGCCCTGGAAGCAGATCTGCAAACCCAGCTCAGAGCCCTAGGATCCCGGTGATAGTCTGGTGTCGATGCTCGGCAGCTTGTTCATGAGAAGCAGAGGCACCGCAACGCTGTACATCCTGCTGGGGCTGGGCCTGCTGGGGTGCGGGGATCCCAATGTGCCGCTGACCCAACCTCCCCCCGATGCTTTTCGGGTCAGCACCCCCCGTCCGCCGCGCTTGGATCTGTACCCCACCCCACCACCAACGCCCACCCCTACTCCCACACCGCCCCCCAGCCTGCTGGAGCTCACGGCCCGTTGGCTGGGGATCCCGTGGCCGCCGCAACGGCGCGAGATCAGCCCGGTGCGGTTGAGCGCCCGTTTCCTTGAGATCCCACTGCCGCCCAAGCCTCGCCCCTCACCCCAACCTTCCCCTAGCCCGGAAAGAGAGGAGAGAAAGGAGCAAGGTCGCGAGACCTAGTCCACACCGCTGGCCTCGGGGCATCTAGGCGCCCACCGTCACCGGCTCCGTCTCTCGCACGCGCAGCTTTTCGCAAGGGATGATATCCGTCAGGATGGAGCTGGCCATCATGCCCGTGTGGATCTCCAGTTTGGCTCCCAGCACTGCCTCAAACAGCAGCCGTTGCCCTGGGAAGACCACCCGCTCAAAGTACCAGTTCTCGATATTTGTGATGCGAACCACCTGAACGGAGCTGGTCGCGTTGATGTAGCTACAGGTTATTCGCTCTACTCGTTTTTTGTCGGGGATCGCATCAAGTGTTTGCATAATTAGATCACCAGCCCACTCTGCTCAGCCTATTATCTACCCTAACACCGCCTGGGGATCGCTGCAGTAGCCTTTGATACGGCGATCCCAACCAGCAAAAATGAATCCTGGAAAAGTAATTTCTGTATTTTATCTTACCGTTTTGATTTTTCAGAATGGCCCTTCAAATCAGGAGGGATTTGGATTGAAATTTCTCCCTGCGGCGAGGCAATTTCTCACAGAGAATCTCCGCAGAGCAGTAGTTAAGATTACATTTTGAGTCCCCTTGGGAGTTTGGGGATCACGGCTCGTGGAGGCTCGCTCCGGTCGTCGGCTTCGGCGAGGACTGGCGGGGATCCCAGTTCAGGCCCTCCACCCGCAGCTCCAGCGCCCCCGACTGACGCACCGGATTGTATTGCAAGCTAAATCCATAGGTGCGGCGGTCGTAACCCAGGCGATAGGTGGTATCCACCTGCTGGCCGGATTGGAGATCCAGTGTGGTTTCGGCCCCCACCCGCAGCGGGCCGTACAGTTGCTGTAAAAAGCCCAGAACAAGCTGCTCCCGCGTGGTGATGCGGTCGAACAAAAACGGCGAGGCCCCCGCCAAAAAGCCATTGGAGTAGGTCACCCTCAGGTTGGTGTAGTCGAAGGTATCGGCCACGAAAGCCCCGATTACCGCGTCGAGGCCAATGCTGCCGGCAGTATAGCTTTGGGCACGGCCATTGGAGTAGAACGACTGGCTGCTGCTGAGGCCGGTGTTGAGCCAGATTCCCTGTTCGATGGGCAAAGCGGAAAAGCGGGGTGGGGGATCTGCTGCCGTCTTGGGGGGCCGCCAAATGGGAAAGGAGCGGCTCACGGTTGCCCCCAGTTGCAGTCGGGTGAGCTGGATGCGGTCGGTGGTCTTGGCCAGGGCTAGATCGGGATCGGTGTCGATATTGCCAAGTTGTCCCAGGGCGTCGAGGTAGTCGGCGGCTATGCGGTAGCTGAAATCCAAGCCGGTGTTGCCAAGGCGAAGGGTGGGCGAGCTGTAGCTGGCGCCAAAGCGATTCTCCACAATCTGGAAACCCAGGCGCCCGCTGAAAAAACGCTCCCGATAGGCATAGGTGTAGGTGACTTGGCCGCCGTCGCCGGTGGTAACGCGGTGTTCGACCTGCGCCCGCAAGCGCCGAGCAAATTCCTCGAAGACGATCCCGCGCAGCTCGGCAAACAGCGAGGTTTGGGCATTGGCTTCCGGTTGCCGCCAACGAAAATCCGTCCGCAGCCCAACCCCATCGCGGATCCCTTGGAGGCTCCCCCAGAGGCGCTGCGGATACAGTTGGGGGGAGAGCACCAAGCTGAGGTTGGGATCCTGCAGCAGCTCGATGTTGGCTTGCAGGATCAGGCCGCGCCGCAGTTCTTCCCGGTCGAAGTCATCGTAAAAAAGGCTGACCGGAGGCTGACGGTTGAAGGAGTCAAGACGCAGCCGAATGGGCAGGGGCAAAAAAAAGACCTGGTCGAAAACCAGTTGCCCCGCCTCGGCCATCAGCAGGCTGGAACCATCCGGCTGCAGGGCGGAGGTCACTCGCGGGCTGCGGATCTCCAGCTCTGGCGGATCTAGCGGGTCGTTGGTCAACTGCACTTGCTCTCCTTCCCAGTTGTTGGCAGCGAAGCGGATGCGAACGGCGCGAAAGCGCACCAGCCGCTGCGGCGAGAGGGCCGCTGCCGGGGATCCGGCGGCCTGCAACTGGCCGATATCCACCTGCCCGAAGGCCTCTTCCAAAACTCCCTGCTCCCGCTCAAAGTCGTATTCCAGGCGGGATCCCTGGATGCGCTGCCGATGCAGCTCCACCGAGACATTGCCCTCGGCCACGGCTCGCCGCTGTTGCAGCTCGATGCGCAGGCGGTCTGCCCGCAGCACAGAGCGGCCCAGCCGCATCTCCACATTTCCTTCCGCCTGGAAAACCTGCGCCCGTTGGTCGAAGGTTTGGCGGTCGGAGCGCAGCCGTAACGTGCGATCCGCAAGGGTATCGGGGGCACTCGTATCCCCAGGCTGAGCGGCTGCCACCTGGTCTTTCTGGGCTGAGGCAGGAGCAGCCGTTGCCAGGCCAAACACCCCCAAGCAAAGCCAGAGCCACCAAAACCCTTTCATACTCCCCCAAACCTGCGCAAAACTTCAGCCCAAGCCCCCGGGCTGGCTCAGCCCGTTGTCGGCGGGGGCGGGTTGAGGGCGCGGTTGAGCTTGCCGCTGCGGTAGCCCTCCAAATCGAGACTGACGTAGAGGTAGCCGAAGGATTGCAGAGCCCTGACCAGCGCTTCCAGATCGGTTTTTTGCACAAACTCTCGGATCTGGTGAGGGGGCAGTTCGATGCGAGCAGTATCTTTCTCGGAGCGCACCCGCACCTGGTGCCAGCCCAAGCTGCGCAAATAGCGCTCTGCCGCCCCCACTCGGCGCAGCTTCTCGGCAGTGATGGCCTCGCCATAGGGAAAGCGGGAGCTGAGGCAGGGCTGAGCCGGCTTATCCCACCAGGGCAGGCCCAGATGGCGAGACAGTTGCCGCACCTCCAGCTTGCTCATCCCCACCTCCGCCAGGGGGGAACGCACGCCCCGCTCTCGAGCTGCCTGCACTCCCGGCCGGTAGTCGGCCAGATCGTCGGCGTTGAGGCCATCCACCACGTAGTCGTATCCTTGGGCTTGCGCCAGCCGGCACAGCAGGTCATGCAAGTGGCTTTTGCAGAAGTAGCAGCGGTTAGCGGGGTTGGCGGCGTAGCGGGGATCCTGCAGCTCCTGGGTCTCGACGATCTGGTGGCGGATGCCCATGGATTGGGCTTGCCAGATGGCCTCCTCCAGATCTTCGGGCAAAAGGGCAGGGGAGGCGGCAGTGACGGCCAGGGCCCCCTCCCCCAACTGATCCCAGGCCAGCTTGGCCACCAGGCTGCTATCCACCCCGCCTGAGTAGGCCACCAAGACCCGCCCCATCTTGGCCAAGATCTGGGCAAGCTGCTCAAACTTTTGCTGCAGCACGGGATCCCACTCCGTCGCCAGAGCTGGGGCGGGGGAAGGGATGTTCCTGTCTTGGTTGGTGTCCATGGGTCCAGGACATGCCGAAGAGGGAGTCGCTTGGGGGGATCCCCTCTTTACTTCTCCTATTCTTCCGCAGAGCTTCTCGACTTTCCAACGCTTTTCTCCCAAAGAAGGTGCCGGATCCCTCCTAGAGCCCCTAACCCTTAGACCAGCAAGTCGTCGAGGCGGTAGGCTGGATTGCAGTTGGGGTTGTTGCCGTCCTTAACCGTTTTCTTCCCTTGACACGCCATGGCTCTGCAGCTCGAACCCGCCGGCCCGTCGGAAGTGTCCGTCTATCAGCCCTATTACGCGGTTGCCCGCCGGCAGTACCTGCCCCTGGCCGTGGGCCTTTACAAAAAAGGCAGCCTGGAAGGACAGAGGGCCATCGAGGGAGACAAGCCCGTGCGTTTCCTGGCCAGTTGGCACACGTCGCTGTTGCCCGCAGATCTGACCGTGGTGCAGGTGGTCTTCGATCAGGATGCCGAGCTCACTTACCAGCTCTCCATCGCCAACTACGAGTTTGTGGACTACCTCATCGACGTGGTAGCGCTGGTGCAGCGGGGGCAGCCGCCGGATTTCACCACCGCCTTTTACAAAAAGTTGATGCGGTATGAAGACTGAAGCAGATTCTCCGGTCGCCATCACCCTCTACGACACCACGCTGCGGGATGGGGCGCAGCGGGAGGGGCTGTCGCTGTCGGTGCCAGATAAGGTGCAGATTGCCAAGCTGCTGGATCGGCTGGGGATCCCCTTTATTGAGGGGGGCTGGCCGGGGGCCAATCCCAAAGATGGACAATTTTTCTGGCAACTGCGGGAAGAGCCGCTGGAGCAGGCGGAGCTGGTGGCCTTTTGCTCCACCCGCAAGCCGGGGCGGCGGGCAGCCGATGACCCCCTGCTGCAGGCCATCTTGGCGGCGGGAACCCGCTACGTGACGGTTTTTGGCAAGTCTTGGGATCTGCATGTTACGGAGGGGCTGGGCACCACGCTGCAGGAAAACCTGGCCATGATCCGCGACACCATCACCTACCTGCGCTCCCAAGGGCGGCGGGTGATCTACGATGCCGAGCACTGGTTCGACGCCTACCGCCACAACCCCGACTACGCCCTGCAAACCCTCGTGGCGGCTGCCGAGGCAGGGGCGGAGTGGCTGGTTCTCTGCGATACCAACGGCGGATCCCTGCCCCACGAGATCGCCGCCATCACGGCAGCCGTCTTGGCCGAATCCCATCACCTGGGGCATTTGCCCTTGGGGATCCACACCCACAACGACTCTGGCACTGCTGTGGCCAATGCCCTGGCGGCAGTACAGTCGGGGGCGCGCATGGTGCAGGGCACCATCAACGGCTACGGGGAGCGCTGTGGCAATGCCGACCTGTGCAGCGTTATCCCCAACTTGCAACTGAAGCTGGGCTACCGCTGTCTGCCGGAGGGGAAGCTGCAACACCTGACAGAGATCTCCCGCGCCATCAGCGAGGTGGTCAACCTGGCCCCAGATGACCACGCGCCGTTTGTGGGCCGGTCGGCCTTTGCCCACAAGGGCGGGATCCACGTCAGCGCCGTCCAAAAAAACCCCCTCACCTACGAGCACATCGCCCCGGAGCAGGTGGGCAACTGCCGGCGCATCGTCGTCTCGGAACAGGCGGGGCTGAGCAATATCCTCAGCAAGGTGGCCGAGTTCGGGATCCGGCTGGACAAGTCGGATCCCCAGGCCCGCTTGATCCTAGAGCGGCTGAAGACCTTGGAGCTGCAGGGCTACCAGTTTGAGGCCGCTGAGGCCAGCTTTGAGCTCTTGGTGCGGGAGCTGTTGGGGCAGCGCTCGCATCCGTTTGAGGTGCTCAGCTTCCATGTCAGCGCCACCACCCGCTCCGACTGGAGCAGCAAAGACTGGGATCCCAGCGGCGAGGCAACGGAGGTGCAGTCCTTGGCGGCGGTGAAGATTGCGGTGCGGGGGCAGACGCGGGTGACGGCAGCGGAAGGCAATGGGCCGGTGGCGGCTTTGGATGGGGCGCTGCGCAAAGCCTTGCTGGAGTTTTACCCGCAACTGGAGGCCATTCACCTGGCCGACTACAAGGTGCGCATCTTGGACGGGCGGGCCGGCACCTCGGCCAAGACGCGGGTGTTGGTGGAGTTTAGCGACGGCCACCGCCGTTGGACCACGGTGGGAGTTTCCACCAACATCATCGAAGCCTCCTGCCGGGCCTTGGTGGAAGGCTTTGAGTATAGTCTCTTAACAGAACCTTGCCTTTCCCCACCCTCTGCCCAAAGGGCCTCGCCTTGAAGGGGATCTCCCCTCTCCCTCTGGGAGAGGGGCTGGGGGTGAGGGCCGGCGCGGAGCGCTTGGGCCTGTCTCCAACTCATTTGAAATCACCCAGCTCCCATGAGAATCATCGGCCTGACGGGCGGCATAGCCACAGGCAAATCCACGGTGGCCCGCATCTTGGAACGGCACGGGATCCCGGTGGCCGATGCAGATCAGATGGCGCGGCAAGCCCTAGCGGTGGGATCCCCCATCCGCGAGCGGGTGCTGCAGCGCTACGGCCGGGCCATCCAGGATCCCTCTGGAGCGCTGGATCGCCGCCAGTTGGGGCGGATTGTCTTTGCCGATGCCGCCGAGCGGGCCTGGCTGGAAGCCCAGATCCATCCTTTTGTCAAAGCGCGGCTGCGGGAGTTTCTCGAGGCCCACGGGGCATCTGCGCCGCCTGAGGAAGCGACTGAGGCTCGACCCAGTTGCCAATGTCCTCACGGGGAAGGCCATCCCACCGTTTGCCTGATGATCCCGCTCCTGTTTGAGGCCCACATGGAAAACTGGGCCAGCGAGATCTGGGTGGTGACCTGTACCCCGGAGCAGCAGCGGCAGCGGCTGGCGCAGCGGGATCTGCTGACGGCGGCAGAAATCGAGGCGCGCCTGGCCAGCCAGTGGCCCCTAGAAGAAAAGGCCCGTCGCGCCCATGTAGTGCTGGACAATTCCGGATCCCTGGCGCAGCTGGAAGCCCAGGTTAGGCAAGCCCTGGGGGCTCACCCCAGAGAAGGAGGGGCCATTTGCCCCACCCCGCCGAGCCGGATAGAGTGACGGGGGAGGGATCCCTTTCTTTGCAGCTATGTCTGGATGGATCGAGAAAGAGGCGATGCAGGAAGCACTTTGTGGCAGCGGGAGAGAGTCTTTGTGGACCTCAGCGCTGGCGGCGCGGGAGCGGGAGATCCAGCTTTTGCGGGAGCGCAACCGCCTGCTGCAGAGCCAGATCGACCTGTTGGAGCTGCGCCAAGAAAAGCAACAGCGGCAAATTCGCAGCTACGAGGCCGAGATCGAGCAGCTCTACCAAGAAAAGCAGGTGTTGGAGCAGATGCTCCAGGAGCTGCCGGAGCTCTACCGGCGCAAACTTCAGGCCCGCCTGCAGCCCATCCGCGAGCGCATCGCCGCCATGCAGGCAGAAAATCGCCGGCTCAAGAGGGAACTGTACCAGCTCAGCTACCGGCTGCAGCACGTGGATCAACTGGATGCCCCCGGCTGGAAGGTGCAATTGCCGCAGATCCCTCCGCTGCGCCGCCGGGATCCCAAAGCTCTGCCCGCCCAGGGAGCGACATCTCCTCCCAGGCCCAGTATCGCTCTTGAGGGACAAAGGGAGAAGCCAGAATAGGGGAGCCCCCCTGGGATGCCTCAGCATTGCCCAGCAAGAGCGGTTTCGGCGGGGGCGCGCTTGCAAGGCGACTGGAGAGCTCGAAAAAATGGCCGTTGCTGGCAAGTACGAACCCCTTCATTTGAAATACCGCCCGCAGCGCTTTGCCGAGGTGGTGGGCCAAGGGGCAGTCGTGCAGACTTTGGCCAATGCCATCCGGCTGGGGCGGGTGGCGCCGGCCTACTTGTTCTGTGGGCCGCGGGGCACCGGAAAAACCTCCAGCGCCCGCATCTTGGCCAAGTCTTTAAATTGCGAGCAGGGGCCAACGCCGGATCCCTGTCAGGTATGCAGCCAGTGCCGCGCCATCACCGCCGGCTCTTCTTTGGACGTGATTGAGATCGACGCGGCCAGCAACACCGGCGTGGACAACATCCGCGAGCTGATCGAGCGGGCCCAATTTGCGCCGGTAAATAGCCGCTACAAGGTCTATGTCATCGACGAGTGCCACATGCTCAGCAATGCCGCCTTCAACGCGTTGCTGAAGACGCTGGAAGAGCCGCCTCCTCGCGTGGTGTTTGTGCTGGCCACCACCGACCCACAGCGAGTTCTGCCCACCATCGTTTCCCGCTGTCAGCGGTTTGACTTCCGCCGCATCCCCCTCGACGACATGGTGGCCCACCTGGGCCAGATCGCCGCCCAGGAAGGGATCCCCATTGCACCAGAAGCCTTGCACCTGGTGGCCCAACTGGCCCAGGGCGGGCTGCGGGACGCCGAGCGCCTGTTGGATCAGCTCAGCTTGCTGGAGGGATCCATCACCCCAGAAGCCGTATGGGACTTGGTGGGCGGGATCCCGGAGCGGCAGCTTTTGGATTTGACCGATGCGTTGCTGGCTCAGGATGTGCAGGCGGTGCTGGCCCAGACGCGACAATTGCTGGAGCGGGGCAGAGAGCCCCTGGTGGTGCTGCAGAGCCTGGTGGTTTTTTACCGGGATCTGCTGCTGGCCAAGACGGCCCCCCAACAGCGGCAGTTGGCGGCCGTAACGGATCCCACCTGGGCAGCTCTGCAGCAGCGGGCTCCTCGCTACTCGGTGGAGATGCTGCTGGCGGCCCAGAGCCACCTGCGCCAGTGCGAGCCGCAAATTCGCCAGAGCGGGCAACCCCAGCTTTGGTTGGAGATCGCCCTGCTGGATCTGCTGGGCCAGCTTCGCCAGAGTACCGTCCCGCTGCCGTCAATAGAGGCCAAAGGCGGAGAGCCGCTCCCAGCCGTCGGCCCGCCAACGGTCGGAAAGACCCCTAGCCCCACCGTCCCAGCCAGCGAGGAGCTGACAGCTCCTACGACAACCCTTCCAGAGACCCCAGCCCCTTCCCCTGCTGCAACAGGGGGATCCCTCCCGCCGTCGCAAACGGCAAAGCCAAGTCGGGAGAAGCCGGCCAGCCCGGAAAAAGCGAAAGATCCGCATCCCCTCAAGCTGCTGCGGCCCCGGTGGGAGGAGTTTCTTGAAAACCTTCGCCCCATCACCAGAGGCCTATTGGCATCCGGCTATTTGCAGCAGGAGTCTCTCGTTGGCTCTGACGGGACGGAGACCTTAGAGATTACCCTTGCTTTTCCCAATAAGGGCTTAGTGGACAAGGTGCGCAGCAAAGAAGCCGAGCTCTGCTCTGCGCTCCACAACCTGCTGCAGCGCCCGGTGCGGCTAAATTTGGTGGTGCAGCAGGGACCTTCGTCCCGCCATCGTGAGGGGAGTGCTGGCGAAACCTCAGGTCGCGAAAAGGCTCCACCCCTCGCCCCTGCAAAGTTGCAGAGCCGAACCCCCAGGGGCGACAACCTCCCCAAAGACTTATCGCCATCTCCCAAGGCGGGATCCCAAAGCTACGGTAGAGTCGGGCAACCTCCTCCTGCTGAGCCAGAGACCCCTGGCGAGAACTCCATCCCGCCAGCGCAAGCGGCAAAGCCTCCCTCCTACCACCTTGCCCACGAGCTGGCGGAGGTGGCCCGCCGCTTTGCCGACCATTTCAACGGCAGCCTGATAGATTTGCAAGGGATCCTGGCCTCGCCCGAGGAGGCGACGGCAGAACTGTCCGCTCTCGAGAGCCTGGAAGCAGAGGGATCCCCGGATCTGGGTGAAGCCTACGGCCCGCCGGCAACCCAGTCCCCCCTAGCCCCCGCAGAGGAGGAGCTACCTTTCTAGGCGTTACTTTGGGATTGTCTTGACCCTTGGGCCCCATGATCTGATCCGCTTCTCGGCGCAGGCGCCGGACTGGGCGCTGGTTCTGCCCCTGCCACTTTGGCTGGCCCATCAAGGAACGCCTCTAGCGCTGGGATCCTTAAGGGCCAGCCCAGCTAGAGAGAGCGACCGCCTCCACCCGTTCCGTCAATTGAGGAGATATCTCCTGGATCCCTGCGTCGGGGCAAACCTTATTCTGATCCTGGGCATCCCTGGGGGCGGATGAGTTCGATCGGCAGGCCATCGGGATCGGCGATGAACGCCACCTCATAGACTTGGCCGCCAATTTGCTGGCACTGCGGCGGCAACAGCAAGGTAAGGGGCACCTGTGCCTCCAGATGCTGTAGATAGTCGGCCAGGGATCCCCATTCAGGGCCGATCTCCA
>NZ_JANSHG010000002.1:0-34241 GCF_047461555.1 Synechococcus sp. WC101 | reverse complement strand
GAGTTCTCTACCGAGTGCGGGCCAGGGACGATCCCCGCTACCGGCGAATTGTTAAAAAGCAATCGGTGCTGGCGCTGGTGAAGGCCTATTCCCGCGATCTGCGGCGCCGACCGACCTTGAGCGAAGTCTACGTGGTCAAGCTAGGGGAGTGGGTGGGAGATGTTTCCTATCTGGATCGGGAGGCGTTTTTGGAGTTGGCCGACGAGCTGCTGGCGCTCGAGCTAGGACCGGAGGCGAAGGCATAGAAACCTTATGTCAGAGGCTGGAATCACCCGCGCAGCTTGGATCGTGGCGGCCTTGGTGGTGTCGGCAGCCCTGGGGCCGCGGTTGGCTCTGCCTTTGGCTGGGATGGTGGGCTTGGTGATTGTCGAGCAGGTGGCCTTTGGGGGGCGGCTCTCGGGGTTGCTGGGCGCGCTGCTGGATTGGGCTTCTCCAGCCTATCGGCGGCGGGTCATCTGCCACGAGGCAGGACACATTGTGGTGGCCCACCTGCTAGGGATCCCCTTGCGCGGCTACGTGCTGGGCCCCTGGCAGGCTTTCCGACACGGGATCCCCGGCTACGGGGGAGTGCAGCTGGATCAAGCCCCCATGCGCACCTGGGAAGCCCAGGGGGGCATCCCCTGGGCAGATCTAGAGCGCTACAGCCTGTTTTGGATGGCAGGGGCTGCCGCGGAGTCTCTCCAATATGGCCAAGTGGTGGGAGATGAGGAGGATAGACAACAGTTGGCCAAGCTGCTGGCAGGGATCTCAGCAGCCCAGCCCTTGACCTCTGCGGCTCAAATGAGGGCCTACATCAACCGCTTTCTGCGCCAGAGCCGGGCCTTGTTGCAAGCCCACCCCGAAGCCTATGCCGTTGCCGTCCGGCACCTAGAGCAGGGATCCCCCCTCCAAGACTGCCTAGCTGCCCTTGCGGCCAGCTTGGAGGAGCGGTGTCAACAACCTCCCTCGCCCTCTTCTGAAACCTCTTGCTGATACACTGTGACATACGAAAAAAGCTCGGGATCCCCCAGGCTCGGGATCCCAGCGGTTGACTACATCGTTGTGTCGCTTAGGGAGGATCCATCTTGCGCCCCATCCTCATTGCCGGCAACTGGAAAATGCACAAGACTCAGGCTGAGGCTCGCCAGTTTCTGCGCGAGTTTCGTCCAGCCCTGCAAGCCTCGTCTGCAGGGGTGAGGCCGCAGCGGCAGATCATTCTCTGCGTGCCCTTCACAGACCTGGCCGTGGTGGTAGAAGAAACGCGGGGATCCGGCATGGCTGTGGGAGCCCAGAACCTGCACTGGGAGGATCAAGGGGCGTTTACGGGAGAGATCTCCGGCCCCATGCTAGCAGAGCTGGGGGTGCGCTACGTTATCGTCGGCCACAGCGAACGGCGGCAGTACTTTGGCGAAACCGATGAAACCGTCAACCGGCGCTTGGCCGCGGCCCAGCGGCACGGGCTCACCCCCATCCTCTGTGTGGGGGAAAGCTTGCAACAGCGGGAGCAAGGCCTGACCGAGTCTTGGATTGTGGGACAGTTGGATCGCGCCTTGCCGGGGATCGATCTGCGCAACCTCGTGATTGCCTACGAGCCAATCTGGGCCATTGGCACGGGGAAAACCTGTGCAGCCGCCGAGGCCAACCGCGTCATCGGCCTTATCCGCCAGCATCTGGGCGCCGACCACCTGCCCATCCTCTACGGTGGCTCGGTCAAAGCCAGCAACATCGACGAGCTGATGGCCCAGCCGCAGATTGACGGTGTACTGGTGGGAGGGGCCAGCCTCGATCCCCAAGAGTTTGCCCGCATTGTCAACTTCCAGGCCCTGACTCCTGCCGCAGCAGCGGCTCCCTAGGTTCCTCAGCGAGATTGCCCCCACAGTAGAGCCACGGGAAAAGACTTGAGGACGGCGCCCACCGACAAGGTGTCGCCGGCAGGGATCCCTTCTTGGGTGAGGCCATTGACCCACTCCAGCCGCTTCCAGCGCGGCAGCTGAATTTCTGTGTCTTTCCAAACAGCGTCCCCCAAGGGATCCTGCGTCTGGTAAATTAGGGAGGTTAGGAAGCGGGGCGCCACCACCAGGACGACTTGTTTGTCGTGCTGACGGGCAAAAGCAATGACATGGTTGGCATAGGAGCCGCTCACCTGCAGGGGAATATAACTGCCTTCCAGAAATAGCTGCGGCTGTTCCTGACGGGCCTTTAGCACCTGATGGATGAGAAACAGCTTAATGCGGCCGTCGTGGCGGTGAAGCAGAAGATCTTGGATAAGTTGCAGGGGATCCTGCTTGATTCGCCGTTGAATTTCTTCGAGGTAAGCCAGGCGGCGGGAAAAGTCCACAGGCCGACGATTGTCGGGATCGACCATGCTGAGATCCCACAGCTCCGTGCCCTGGTAGATATCCGGGATCCCAGGGCTGGTGAGCTTCAGCAGGGTTTGAGAGAGAGAGTTAAAGATGCCAAAGTGGGCAATTTTGCGCTGAAAGGGCAGGAAAGACTCCAAGAAGGGGCTTGAGGGCCGCAGGATCTGATCGATGAAAGCAAGGGTAGCTTCTTCGTATTCGGTATCGGGGCGAAGCCAAGCAGTATGAACCTTAGCTTCCCGAACTGCTTTAATGGCGTAGTCTTTAACTCGCTGGATAAAGGTAGGAACTTCCTCTGGTTGAAAAGGATAGGAGCCGATCAAAGTCTGATAAAGAAAATACTCGTCGTTGCGATCGGGCAGCTCCGAACGCTTCGCTTGCTTGCTGCGAACTTTGTAGCCAAGATTCAACTCATGCCAGAGTTTAATGTGCTTCTCCCATTCAGCGGGGAGTTCCGAGAGCACATTCAGGCGGGCCCGCACATCCTCGCCGCGTTTGGTGTCATGGGTGGAGGAAGCATTCATTGAGAAGGGCCACTGGGCTGCTCGTTCTTGGTTAAAGCGATGGAACTCTTGGACAGAAATGCCAAAACGATATAGATCCCCACCTACTTCGTTCAGGGATAGCAGCCTGTTGTAAACGTAGAAGGCCGTATCCTCTACCCCTTTGGCCATGAGAGGGCCAGCCAACTGTTGCAGCCGCATGGCAAAGTAGATTTGCTCGTTTTTCTCTTCCTCTGAGACGTTTTCGGGGAACTCAAGGCAGAGAAAGCGCTGCAGGAAATTCAGCTCGTTAACCAAAATGGGCAGGTTCTCCTTAGCTTTCTCTACAGCTTGGCGGACGGCCTGTTGACCTTCTGAGCTGAGGATCCCTTCGTGGATGTAGACTCGGTAAACTGGGAAACACACCAAAACCTCTGCCAAGGCTCGGCGCAAGCTGTAGAGGGTGAAGTCATTGGCATAGCGGTGATGGCTGGTAATCTGCTTGAGCAAAAAAGCAAGGTTGTCCATGTCCCCTGCCAGGTTGCGCTCGATAATCAGCCGTTTTTTATCTTCGATAACCTGTTCTGGTGACTGTTGCAGGTTGGTGAAATCTTGATAAAGAGCACTGAAGGCTTCTGCATTCTCCGATTGGCAAAAGATGCCATTAAGCTTAGCTAAAAAGTCGTAACCCGTTGTGCCTTGAACTGGCCATTGCTGAGATAGCTTCTCATTAGCTTCTAGTATTTTTTCTACCACAATGTAGAGATCTGGACAGCGTTCTCGCAGACGGTGGAGATACTCCTCTGGGTTAAATAGGCCATCGATGTGGTCGATGCGTAAACCTGTGAAGCGCCCCTGTTCTGCGAGCTTGAGAATGAGCTGATGCGTTTTGCGAAATACTTCGCGATCTTCCATCCGCAGCGAGATCAGATCGTTGATGGTAAAAAAACGACGATAATTAATCTCCTCAGCACCCACCTTCCAAAAGGAGAGGCGAAAGTTTTGCCGTGCCAAAAGGCTGTCCAACAAGTCAAAGCTGGAGGGATCCCCGGGCTTGCCGTTGAAGATGGCGATGTTCTCGTCAAAGAAGCTTTGAATATGCGGGCTAGAGGTGTAGAGCTCCCAGAGGGAGTGCTTGGCAAAGCTAATTTGATCCGTGCGCTCTAGGAGATCCTCTTTGCTAGGAATAAACTTGAGGCTGAAGAGGATCCCGAGTAGTTTGACATAGTCGGGGTGGCTGCGCCCTAGTTTCCGCCGCAACTTGCCCAGGTTATAGGTAAAAACATCGGCATAGGTGTCAATATTGAGAGGAAATCTTAAGTTGTAGTAGTTAATGCTCAGGCCGTCGGCATCATAGCGTAGCTGAATCTGGCCTGACTCCAGGCACTTGTTGTAGAAGTCGCCCAGGAAGGGAGCAAGGATTCTGCCCTTGATCCCCAGATAGGAGTGATCCCAATTCACGTCAAAGTAGTCGATAAAGTCTGAGTTAGGCCCGCTTTCCAAAACATCCATCAGCATTTGGTTTTGGCCGTCGTAGGCCATGTGGTTGGGCACGATGTCTTGGATCCAGCCGATTCCTTGCTGGTTGAGGGTTTCCCACAAGAGTTCAAACTTTTCACTCCCCCCTAACTCCACGTTGATCTGCCTGGGATCCACGACGTCGTAGCCATGGGTGCTGCCCTTGCGGGCCTGAAAGATGGGGGAAGCATATAGATCGCTGATGCCCAGCAACTTCAGGTAGGGGACAATTTGCCGCGCTGCCTCGAAGTCAAATCCAGCGTGAAACTGAATGCGATAGGTGGAAGTCGGGATCCGCATGACGACCTCAAAACGACGACAAGGTGGCTCAGCCCATGACCAGAAGGGATGTTTCCAGGGTAGCGGCTAAGATCGGGAGGTCCCGCATAAAGATCGGCAAAACCCTAGATAGGTGTTCAGGGGCACAAGAGCGCCAAAGGGCAAGCAACGATGCTAAACCAGGCGGCGGCGAGATGGGCAACGATTTTTCTCTTGAGCGGCACTTCTGGGAGCGACCTGAGCTTTGCCCAAGGGGAGTTGCGGGTGGGGGACGAACCGGTTTTCACCCTGCCCACTCCCGCTGCCTCTGCCCATCTGCGTCTGGTGCAGCAACGTCTGGAGGAGATTTTGCTGCAGGCCAGCAGCTCCCAGCCCCAGGTCGGTTTGGAGATCCCTGCTCCTCCCACTCCGGATCCCTTGGTGGCTCCTCTGCCAGCCCATACTCTTCTCAATGGGCAACTGCCGTCGACAGTGACGCCGGTGGATGCAGAGGCCTACGCCACTTCTCAACCGGCGGATTTGGCGCGACGGCTACAGAAGACCCTAGACTCGGCGGAGAGCCAGCAGCGGCTCTATCGCCGATAATGGGCGGCTGGTTACCGGTGGACCGTGCATCGGGAATCATGTCGTTTATTGGCAGATCCCTTTTGGGGAGGATCCCCTGGGGTTTTCCTATCAGCCGGTGCTGCCGGATCCCCCGCCGGAGCGGCTATTTTTGTTAAACCGCCTGCCTCAGTTTGTGCCCTACGAGTTGCGACCCTAAGCGTTTTTCTACGGCCTCCTATGTCCTCTACACCATCCACGCCAACCCTTCCCCGCCAGCCCCGCATCCTGTTGGGCCTGCGGGCTGACCATTTTCGCCATCCTGTGGATCTGCAGGCAACCCGCTCTCTGCAGCAGGTGCCGGGGCTGGGCCTGCTGATTCAGAATTTGCTCGGCTCGACGGCAGGGGAGATCTTTTATCTGGATAACATCGCCTCGAGCATTCAAATCAACGAGCACCAGTTGCCGGAAATTCACCAGCTTCTGGTGCAGGCCTGTCGCATTCTAGATCTGGAAGTGCCCCAGCTCTACGTGCGCCAAAATCCCGTGCCCAACGCTTACACTTTTGCCATGCAGGGGAAAAAGCCCTTTATCGTCCTGCACAGCTCCCTGCTGGACTTGCTGGAGCCGCCGGAAATTCAAGCCGTGATCGCCCACGAGCTGGGCCACCTCAAGTGCAACCACGGCGTCTACTTGACGATGGCCAACCTTCTCATGCTCTCGACCAGTTTGCTCCCCTTCGGTGGGCTCTTCTATCAAGCGCTGCAAGATCAACTGCTGCACTGGCTGCGCTGTGCCGAGTTTACCTGCGACCGGGCGGCGCTGCTGGTTACCCAGGACGCAAGAACGGTGATCTCGGTGCTAATGAAGCTGTGCGGCGGCTCGCCGCAGTTGGCCGCCAAGCTCAATGTGGATGCTTTTCTGGAGCAGGCCCGCACCTACGAGGAGCTGGACGACGATCTCTGGCAGCTTGAGCTGAAGCAGATGCAGACCATTGGGCGCACCCACCCGCTGCCGGTGCTGCGAGCTCGGGAAATTGAGCGCTGGTTCCGCAGCAACACTTACCGGCAAATTTTGGAGCAGCACGGCTCGACTGCTGCCTGAGAGGCCAGGATGGCTTCCCTCGGAGTGACCTCTGGCCTCCCCCTGATTGTGGGGGAGACCCTTTTCGATTGTTTCCCAGACAAGGTGGTGCTGGGCGGTGCGGCTTTGAATGTGGCTTGGAACCTCAAAGGGCTAGGATCCGATCCCGTCTTGCTCAGCCGCGTCGGCCAAGATGAGGCGGCAGAACAGTTGTTGGCGGCGCTGCGGCGGCAGGGGCTGCGTCTGGAAGGGCTGCAGCGGGATCCGCTTCACCCCACCGGCCAAGTCCGGGTCACGCTGGATGGGGAGGGGATTCCGACCTTCGCCATCTTGCCCGACCAAGCCTACGACTACATCCAGTTGGACAGGGCAGCTCTGCAAGCCCTCCGCCCCAGCCTGATCTACCGGGGCAGCTTGGCGGCGCGTCGAGAAGCAGCCCATCGCCATTTTCAGGAGACTCTTCCCACTTTGGGCTGTCCGGTGTTTTTGGACCTCAATCTGCGGGATCCCTGGTGGCGCCCAGGCCCCGTCCGGGAAATGCTGCGCACCTGCGCTTGGCTGAAGCTGAACCAAGAGGAGCTGGAGCAGGTGGTGCAGTTAGAAAGCATCCCCGCCGGCAAGGTGGAGGAACAGGGGCAGGCCTTGCGGGCGCGGTTGAACCTGAGGGGCTTGTTCCTAACGCTGGGGGCGGCAGGTGCATTCCTGTTCACCGGTAGGGGGGTGTATCGGGGGGAGCCGGTGCCGGTGCCGCGGCTGGTGGATACGGTGGGGGCAGGGGATGGGTTTAGCGCGGTGGCCATCCTGGGCCTGCTGCAAGGATGGCCGGAGGCGGTGTTGCTGCAACGGGCGGTGGAGTTTGCGGCGGCCATCTGTGGAGTTGCGGGGGGCGCCCCCCCAGATCCGGCGTTCTATCGCCCCTTCCGGCAAGCGTGGGGGCTGTAGAAGCTACTGGAACTGGCGCCAGTGGAACTGGGCGTAGCGCCCCCCCTTGCTCAGCAACTCGCGATGATTGCCCTCCTCCAACAGTTGCCCCTGCTCGAGGACGAAAATGCGATGGGCGCTGCGCACCGTAGAAAGGCGGTGGGCGATCACAAAAACCGTGCAGCGCTGCATCAACCGCTGCAGAGCTTCCTGCACCAAGGCCTCAGACTCGTTATCCAAAGCAGAGGTGGCCTCGTCCAGGATCAAGATCTTGGGGTTGAGCAACACGGCGCGGGCAATGGCCAACCGCTGCCGCTGGCCGCCGGAGAGGGTAACTCCGCGTTCTCCAACACGGGTGGCGTAGCCATCGGGCAGGCTCTCGATGAAACTGTCGATGTTGGCCACGCGGGCCGCCTGCCGCACTGCTTCCAGGTCAAAGTCCTCTTGGCCGTAGGCGATGTTGCTGGCGATGGTGCCGGAAAACAGGGTAATCTCCTGGGGCACGATGCCGATCTGGCGGCGCAAGCTCTTGAGGGTGACGGTGCGGATGTCGATGCCGTCGATGCGGATGCAGCCTTCCTGGGGATCGTAGAAGCGCGGGATTAGGTTGACCAGGGTGGATTTGCCGGCGCCGGAGGATCCCACCAGGGCGACAATCTCGCCGGGGGCCACCTGGAAGCTGATCTGTTTGAGCACCGGCTGATCTGGTTTGTAGGCAAAGGAAACCTGCTCGAACTCCACCCAGCCTTCAATGGGCGGCATGGGGCGGGCGCCGGGCAGCTCCCGCACGCGGGAGCGGGTATCCAAGAGCTCGAAGATCCGCTCCACCGAGGCTTCCCCCTGTTTCAGCTCGCTGTAGTTGTTGGTGATGTGGACAATGGGGTCGATCAGCATGGCGACCCCGGCAATAAAGCCAAGAAACTGGCTGCCGGTCAGGTTGCCCTTGCTAATCTGCCAGCCCCCCACCCAAAACACCCCCAACACGCTCATGGCGTACAGAAAGCCCACCACCGGGTCTTGGATAGCTTTAACCTGTTCGGTTTGGAAGCGGGCCAGGCGGTTGTTCTCGGCCATGGCGCTGAAGCGGCGGATCTCGTAGTCCTCGGCAGCAAAGGCGCGGGTGAGGCTGATGCCGGCAAAGGCTTCCGTCAGAAGGGAGGACAGGTCGGCCATGCTCTCCTGGTTAAGGCGGGAGCGCAGCAGCAGCCGCTCCCCAAACCAACTGATCAAGGCGCCCATCAGGGGGGCAATCACCAGGGTGGTCAAGGTGAGGATGCCGTTGAGGTAGAACAGGTAGGCCACTACCGCCAAGATGGTGAGCACGCTGGGGATGAAGCGGTGGAAAAAGCGCTGCACCACTTCGCCCACCCGATCCAGATCGCCGGTGAGGCGGTAGACCAGGTCGCCGGTGCGGCTGCCGGAAAAGTAGTCCACATCCAACCCCTGCAAATGGGCGTAGAGCCGTTGCCGCAATTCCAATACCATTTGCAAAGAGGCCTTGGCCATAAGGGTGTCCTGGCCGTACTGGAAGGCGCCGCGCACCAGAAAAAACACCACCCCGATCAAGGCCAAGATCCGCAGTTGCCCCAGATCCCCCGCGCCGATGGAGCGGGCCACCCACTCGATCAAGTAGGCGAGGGCAGGCATAGTGAGGACAAAGCCAAGGGTACAGGCCAGCCCCAGCAGCAACATCCACAGGTGGGGCCGAATGAAGGGAAAAAGGCGGCGATAGCTACGACCCGGATGCACAGATCTCAGAAGAAAGGGCTTCTGCCCCACTCAGCTTACCGGATCGGGCCACAAGCTGCTGCCGGGATCCCTGGCCAGCGGGGTTGTCTCTTAGACGGCTCTGGCTAGCCTAACTTTTGCCCATACCTGGCAAGGGGGGATCCCCTTCTTCGACGGCGTCTGCGCCAACGTCGCCAGCGGGAGACCAGGCAATCGCTGAGGCTGTGGTTCAGCGAACCCAGCTCCAGCCCCATGCCCACCCAAAGCAGCGTCTCTGCGTGCGCATGCAACCCTTGCCAGAGGTGGTTGCGCCAGGCCCAGGGCCGCCACTGCCACCAACCCAGGCGGGATCCCAGCCAAGCCCCCGGCAGGCCCACCCCCGCCACCCACAGGCCCAGGTAGAGCACGCGCAGGGCAGTGCCGACGATCGGCCCGTGGGACCAGAAGGAGCGGTGTTGCAGGCAGCGGCGGTAGGGGAGCCAAATCCAGCGCAGGAACAGCCAGCGGCGATACTGGCGAGAGTCAGTGTCCAGATCCCCGGAAAACATCAGGCCGCTGAAGAGATAGGCGGATCCCACGGCCAGAGCTACGGCAGCGCTGTTGCCCAACAGGCCGGCTGCCAAAGTGACGCCGGGAGCTGTCCAGAGGGTGATGCGATCGTGGGTGGATCCTAGAGGCATGAAGCCAGCGCAGCGCTCCGCTGCGGCTGAGTCTAGCCGCAGGAGAAGGAAAAAGCTTGCCCTCAGGCCGGGATCCCTCGATTGAGGCGATCCAACACCTGCAACTGCCGGTAGAGCATCTCCACCCGCGGCATCTGAATCCCGCCTTGCTGGGCATAGCGGAGCGGGTTGGCAAAAATAGCCTCCAGTTCCAGGGGACGCTTGCGCTCGTAGTCGATCTTCATGCTGGTTCGGTAGGGGGCCATCTTCTCGGTGCTGGCCAGCATCTCGGAGATCAGGGTCTGCGGGAGGTGGCGGCCACAGGCGGCAGCCCCCTGGATCACCTCGTGCATCAGCGTTTCCGCCAAAGCGCGGGCCTCAGGGTCGCGGATCATTTGCTGGGTATCGGCGTTGAAGATCACCGAGAGGCCGTTGAAGGGAATGTTCCAGACCAACTTCTGCCAGCGGGCCAACATCAGATCCGGAGAAAGAGAGGTCGGGATCCCGGCCCGCTGAAAATCTGCTTGAACTTGTTGAAGGCGAGGCGTGATCCCCTGGGGCGCATAGCCGGGGCCGTATTCCGCCAGCAGCACCGAGCCATAATCCAGATGACAGATGTGGCCGGGGCCGACTTTGTTGGAGCTGATAAAGCACAGCCCGCCGATCACCCGCTCAGGGCCAACCCAGTTGGCAATCTCCGGCTCCGCCCCCAGGCCGTTTTGCAGCAGGATCACCACGCCGTTGTCCGCCAGCACAGGCGGCAGCAACCGTGGCAGGAGGTGATTTTGGGTAGCTTTCAGGGCCACGATCACCCCTTCGCAGACGGGCATCTCCTCCACGGCGGCGTAGGCATTTACCTGGGGTAAGTGAAAGTCGCCCCAGCAGGACTCTACCCACAGCCCTTTCTGGCGCACGTGGTCGTAGTCGCTGTGCAAGAGAAAATGCACCGTGAAGCCAGCCTGTTGCAGTTTTGCCCCGTAAAACCCTCCCAGGGCGCCTGTGCCCAAGACAGCGTAGCGACGGGTTTCCGGCAAGACAGCCATAGCGGCAAAAGTCGGCAGATTATCCCCACCATACCGCACCCCAGGGGCGTCTCAGGCTCACTCTCTGCTGTTTTCCTCAAGTTTGGCGTCGATCAACAACACCCGCTCCTCGCCGTCGGTTTCCCGCAGGTGCACTTTGACGATCTGCTCAGGGGCCGTGGTTAGCTTGTGACCGCAGTAGTCTGGTTGAATGGGAAACTGGCGGTGGCCGCGGTCGATCAACACGGCCAGGCGCACTTGCTCCGGTCGCCCAAAGTGGTTGAGAGCCTCCAGAGCCGCACGGACGGTGCGACCCCGGAAGAGCACATCGTCCACCAACACCACTTCTTGGCCGGTCAGATCCCGCGGCAGCTCGCTGCGATTGGGAGTGCGCAGGCCGCCGGAGCCCAGGTCGTCTCGGAAGAAGGTGATGTCCAGCTCTCCTACCTGCGGTGGGCTCCCGAAGCCGGTGGCGATGCGATCCCGCAGGCGGTAGGCCAAGGGGACGCCGCGAGTGCGAATGCCGATCAACACCAGCCTGTCCAGGTGGGGGTGATCCCTGGCAATTGCTGTAGCCAGAGCGTCGATCAGCTCCGCTATCTGCTGCGCATTGAAGACCTCGACTGTGGACATGGATCCCTGTCCCCCCCCTCGCCAGTTGGGACTCAGCTTATAAAAGCCCAAATTAGCCCAATCTGCCGGCGGGATCCCCATCCGGTAGGATAAAAGTAAGAGCAATCCCAAAGCCGTGGAGGTTTCCTGGAGGGATCTGCGATGTCTGTTGCTTGGCCGGCTTCTGGTTTGGTGAGACTGTCCTGGCTGACCCCTTTCCTGCGGGGTGCGGTGTTTTGCGGGCTGATCCTGTGCCTGGGTGTCGCCCTCTTGGGATCCCCGTCCTGGGCAGAAGACTACAGCAAGCGGGATCTGCAGGGGGCGAACTTTGCCGGACAAGACCTGAGCGGCTGGAAATTTCTCAAGGCCAACCTGCGACAAAGCGATCTCAGCCATGTCAAAGCGGCAGGGGCGAATCTGTTTGGAGCCAACCTCAGCAGAGCCAACCTGCGGGGGGCCGATCTGCGCGGCGCCACCTTGGACATGGCCAATTTGCAAGGTGCCGACCTGCGGGAAGCCCAACTGCAGGACAGCATGATGTGGCTGGCGCGGGTGGAAGGGATCGAGATCGAGGGGGCGGATTTCACCAACGCCCTGATCCGCAAAGATGCCCTTGCCATCCTCTGCGAACGGGCCAGCGGCGTTAACCCCGTCACCGGGCGGGCCACCCGCGACACCCTCGGATGCGACTAATCCCTCACCCTCGGACCCTCTCCCCTGAGGGAGAGGGGGGATGGGGAGGCCAGGAACGCCCTGTTTCGCCGCAAAGAGGTGTGGCTCAGGAGGTGGGGGCAGCCGCCTCAGAGCGGGCGGACGGGCGCCGAAACTGGCTGAGAAGCGAGTTCCAGGCCAAGCGGGCCATGGATAGCAGCCAATTGCCCTCCAATTCCTTGAACAAGTCCATGTTGAGCTTGAAGGCGTAGTTGGCTTCCGCCACAATGCGCTCGATGGTGGCCTGATCCAGCTCCAGCGCGTCCAACTGGGCGCGGTAGCGCTGCTTAAACTTGCCCTCGTGGGGGATCTGCTCGAAATCGTAAAAGGCCGTTCCTTCCCCCGGCGGCAGGCCCATGGCCCGGCGGGCGATGTTTTTCAGGATCTGGCCGCCCGAGAGGTCGCCGATGTAGCGGGTGTAGGCGTGGGCAATCAGCAGAACCGGGTCTTTTTCCACCACTTCTCGAATGCGGTTGACATAGACCTGGCAAGCGGGAGAGGGCTTGACCACGGCACGCCAATTGGGGCCGACAAAATAATTCAAGTCCTTCTCCAGGCTGGCCCTGCGCCACAATTCGGGATAGTAAAGCCGGCCCACCAGCGGGTGCTCTCGCAGTTGGGCAAAGCCCTCTTCCAGAGCGCTGTAGACAAAGTAAAAGTTGCCCACATAGCGGCTGTAGGCTTTTTTATCCACCACTCCCTTGAGGAAGCACTTGATGAAGGCCATATTCTCGGCCATGGTGTGGGACTGCTTGGTGCCCTCCCGCAACTGAACCGAGAGGCTGGCATGCTGGTGTTTTTGTTGCAGACTTTGACTCACAAAATCCTCCTCGCCAAAAACGGCTGCTTGTGTGAGCTGTTTTCAAAAACATCAATAAAGGTCGCCCTGGCCCCAGAGGCTGTGTAACCCCACTTCAACCCCTTCTCATCTGAATGGATGTGGATCCTGCCGGGGAACGACGCAGACCAGACCTCCACCAGGCTGAGCGCGCCCTCCAACGACTTGACCTAGCCTCCAGGCCCACCCCACTTTTCCAAGCCCTTTGACGACCGGCAAGCGGAGTCGGAGCAGCGGCTGACTTCCCAACGGTCAATGATTAGAATAATCTGCTTAAGTGTGAATGGATGTGAACAATCCTTAAGGCAGGTTGGGGATCGCCCCTGGCTTGGCAGCTTGGCTGGGATCCCAGGGGCCGTTGCCAAAACTTCCCGGATAACCCGGCGGCCCTTGTAACGTTCGTTGACGATTGTTGGCAGGGTTTCTATAATTAGAGGCCTGACTGCAGCGCAACCCCTGCCGAGCAACGCATGACACAATTAGCAGTGCCATCCCCTGCCGCTCCTACCTTGCCTGACCTGGTAGAGATTCAGCGGGAGAGTTTTTTGTGGTTTTTGCGAGAAGGGTTTGAAGAGGAGCTCCTCAGCTTTTCCCCTATCGTCGATTACACAGGCAAGCTGGAGCTGCACTTTCTGCCGGAGTACCGCCCTGGGGATCCCTCCAAAGGGTACAAGATCAACAAGCCGCGCTACGACCCTGAGGAAGCTAAGCGACGGGATGCTACCTACCAAGCGCAAATCCGGGTGCCCACTCGCCTGATTAACAAAGAGACGGGCGAGATCAAGGACATGGACGTCTTCATCGGCGAGCTGCCTTTGATGACGGATCGGGGTACCTTCATCATCAACGGCGCCGAGCGGGTGATCGTCAACCAAATCGTGCGCAGCCCCGGCGTCTACTACAAGTCGGAGCTGGACAAAAACGGTCGGCGCACCTACAGCGCCAGCCTCATCCCCAACCGGGGCGCCTGGCTGAAGTTTGAGACCGACAAAAACGGCCTGGTGTGGGTGCGCATCGACAAAACCCGCAAGCTCTCGGCGGCGGTGCTGCTGAAGGCCTTGGGCCTGAGCGACTCGGAGATCTACGACAGCCTGCGCCACCCCGAATTTTTCCAAAAAACCATGGAAAAAGAGGGGCACTACAGCGAAGAAGAGGCCCTGATGGAGCTGTACCGCAAGCTGCGGCCTGGCGAGCCTCCCACCGTCTCCGGCGGCCAGCAGTTGTTGGAATCCCGCTTCTTCGATCCCAAGCGCTACGACCTGGGCCGAGTAGGGCGCTACAAGCTCAACAAAAAGCTCAATCTCAACGTGGCGGAAAATGTGCGGGTGCTCACCGTCACGGACATCTTGGCCGTCATCGACTACCTGATTAACTTGGAGTACGACATCGGCCATGTGGACGACATCGATCACCTGGGCAACCGCCGCGTGCGCTCGGTGGGCGAGCTCTTGCAAAACCAAGTACGGGTGGGCCTCAACCGCCTGGAGCGGATCATCCGCGAGCGCATGACGGTCTCCGAGTCAGAGAACCTCACCCCGGCCTCGCTGGTTAACCCCAAGCCCTTGGTGGCGGCCATCAAGGAGTTCTTCGGCTCCAGCCAGCTCTCCCAGTTCATGGATCAGACCAACCCGCTGGCGGAGCTGACCCACAAGCGGCGGCTGTCGGCCTTGGGCCCCGGTGGCCTGAGCCGGGAGCGGGCCGGCTTTGCCGTGCGGGATATCCACCCCAGCCACTACGGGCGCATCTGCCCCATCGAAACTCCGGAAGGCCCCAACGCCGGGCTGATCGGATCCCTGGCCACCCACGCCCGCGTCAACCAGTACGGCTTCATCGAAAGCCCTTACTACCGGGTCGAAAACGGCGTGGTGCGCAAGGATCTGGGGATGGTCTACCTCACCGCCGACGAGGAGGACGAGTATCGCGTGGCGCCGGGGGATGTGCCGGTGGATGCCGAAGGCCGCATCACCGCCGACTTGGTGCCGGTGCGCTACCGCCAGGAATTTACCACCGCCCACCCCAGCGAGGTGCACTACGTGCAGGTGTCGCCGGTGCAAGTGATCTCGGTGGCCACCTCCTTGATCCCCTTTTTGGAGCACGACGACGCCAACCGCGCCCTGATGGGGGCGAACATGCAGCGGCAGGCGGTGCCCCTGCTCAAGCCGGATCGGCCTTATGTGGGCACGGGTTTGGAAGCCCAGGCGGCGCGGGACTCTGGCATGGTGGTGGTGTCGCGCACCAGTGGCGTGGTGACCTATGTTTCCGCCGACGAAATCGTGGTGCGGCCAGACGACGGCGGGGATCCGATTGTTTACCGCTTGCAGAAGTACCAGCGCTCCAACCAAGATACCTGTCTCAACCAGCGCCCTCTTGTCTACGCGGGGGATCGGGTGGTGCCCGGGCAGGTGCTGGCGGACGGCCCGGCGACCGAGGGAGGCGAGCTGGCCTTGGGCCAAAACGTCTTGGTGGCCTACATGCCCTGGGAGGGCTACAACTACGAAGATGCCATCTTGATCAGCGAGCGGCTGGTCTACGATGATGTCTTCACCTCGGTACACATCGAGAAGTACGAGATCGAAGCCCGGCAGACCAAGCTAGGGCCGGAAGAGATCACCCGCGAGATTCCCAACGTGGGGGAAGATGCCCTGCGCAACCTGGACGAAAACGGCATTGTGCGCATTGGGGCTTGGGTGGAAGCCGGCGATATTTTGGTGGGCAAGGTCACTCCCAAAGGGGAGTCGGATCAACCGCCAGAGGAGCGGCTGTTGCGGGCCATTTTCGGCGAGAAAGCTCGCGACGTGCGCGACAACTCGCTGCGGGTGCCCAACGGCGAGCGCGGACGGGTGGTGGATGTACGCATCTTTACCCGCGAGCAGGGGGACGAGCTGCCTCCGGGCGCCAACATGGTGGTGCGGGTTTACATCGCCCTCAAGCGCAAAATTCAAGTGGGGGACAAGATCGCGGGCCGTCACGGCAACAAGGGCATCATCTCCCGCATCTTGCCGATCGAGGACATGCCCTACCTGGCGGATGGCACGCCGGTGGATGTGGTGCTCAACCCCTTGGGGGTTCCCTCCCGCATGAATGTGGGCCAGGTGTATGAGTGCCTCCTGGGCTGGGCGGCAGAACACTTGGGGGTGCGCTTTAAGCTGATGCCCTTCGACGAGATGCACGGCCTGGAAGCCTCGCGGTTGACGGTGGAGGCCAAGTTGCGGGAGGCCCGTGAAAAAACCGGCAAAGACTGGATCTTCAACCCAGAAGGCAAGTACTGCGGCAAGATCCAGGTGTTCGATGGTCGCACTGGCGAGCCTTTCGACCAGCCGGTTACGGTGGGCCGTGCCTACATGCTGAAGCTGGTGCATTTGGTGGACGACAAGATCCACGCCCGCTCTACCGGTCCCTACTCGCTGGTAACCCAGCAGCCCCTGGGGGGTAAGGCGCAGCAGGGTGGCCAGCGCTTTGGCGAGATGGAGGTGTGGGCTTTGGAGGCGTTTGGAGCGGCCTACATCTTGCAGGAGCTGCTCACCGTCAAGTCGGACGATATGGTGGGGCGCAACGAGGCCCTCAACGCCATCGTCAAGGGCAAGCCCATCCCTCGACCCGGCACGCCGGAATCTTTCAAGGTGTTGGTGCGGGAGCTGCAGTCCCTCTGCCTGGACGTGTCTGTCCATAAGGTGGAGGTGGACAGCGACGGCCAGACCCGCGATGTGGAGGTGGATCTGATGGCCGATGTCTCCAGCCGCCACACCCCCTCGCGGCCCACTTATGAATCCGTTACATCCGAGGATCTTTCTCCAGCGGCAGGAGGAACCTTTACCTTAGCCAGGCGCAGCCGCGAGGAAGACGAAGACAGGGAGGAAGAGGACGATTTTTGATTGATGCCAGGGATCCCATTCGGCTCAGGAGAGGAGGGGTGGGGTTCCTCTCCCCTTCCTTTGTAGTTGCTAGGGCAGCAAGTCAGGAGAACAACGGCAATGGCCAAAACGGAGCAACGCTTTGACTATGTCAAGATTGGGCTGGCTTCTCCGGAGCGGATTATAGAGTGGGGCCAGCGCACCCTGCCCAACGGCCAAGTGGTGGGAGAAGTCACCAAGCCGGAGACCATCAACTACCGAACCCTCAAGCCGGAGATGGATGGTCTCTTCTGTGAGCGCATCTTCGGGCCGGTTAAGGACTGGGAGTGTCACTGCGGCAAGTACAAGCGAGTGCGGCATCGCGGCATTGTCTGCGAGCGCTGTGGGGTGGAGGTGACCGAGTCGCGGGTGCGCCGCCATCGTATGGGCTACATCAAACTGGCCGCCCCGGTCACCCACGTTTGGTACCTGAAAGGGATCCCCAGCCACATCGCCACGCTGTTGGACATGCCGCTGCGGGACGTGGAGCAGGTGGTGTACTTCAACGCCTACGTGGTGGTGGATCCGGGCAACGCTCCCAACCTCTCCTACAAGCAGTTGCTGACCGAGGATCAATACCTGGAGATCGAGGATCAGATGTACGAGGAGGGATCCGAGCTGCAACTGCCGGAGAACTGGGCCATGATCGGGGCGGAGGCCATCGAACGCCTGCTCAAGGATATCGACCTGGAAAAAGAGGCGGAGCAGTTGCGGGAGGAGATCGCCAGCGCCCGCGGCCAGAAGCGGGCGCGCCTAATCAAGCGGCTGCGCGTGATCGACAACTTCATCGCCACGGGAGCCCGGCCAGAGTGGATGGTGCTGCGGGTGCTGCCGGTGATCCCGCCCGATCTGCGCCCGATGGTGCAGTTGGATGGGGGGCGCTTTGCCACCAGCGACCTCAACGATCTCTACCGTCGGGTGATCAACCGCAACAACCGCCTGGCGCGGCTGCAGGAGATCATGGCGCCGGAGATCATCGTGCGCAACGAGAAGCGTATGCTGCAGGAGGCGGTGGACGCCCTGATCGACAACGGTCGGCGGGGGCGCATGGTGGTGGGGGCTAACAACCGTCCCCTCAAGTCCCTCTCCGATATCATTGAGGGCAAGCAGGGGCGTTTCCGGCAAAACCTGCTCGGCAAGCGGGTGGACTACTCTGGGCGTTCGGTGATCGTGGTGGGGCCCAACCTGCGCATGCACCAGTGTGGCTTGCCCAAAGAGATGGCCATCGAGCTGTTCCAGCCCTTTGTGATCCACAAGTTGATCAAGCGGGGCATCGTCAACAACATCAAAGCCGCCAAAAAGCTGATCCAGAGCAATGACCCGCAGGTTTGGGACGTGCTGGAGGACGTAATCGACGGCCACCCAGTTTTGCTCAACCGTGCCCCAACGTTGCACCGCCTCGGGATCCAGGCTTTTGAGCCGATCCTGGTGGAGGGGAGGGCGATTCAGCTCCACCCCTTGGTCTGCCCGGCTTTCAACGCCGACTTCGACGGCGACCAGATGGCGGTGCATGTGCCTCTCTCCTTGGAAGCCCAGGCGGAGGCACGCTTGCTGATGTTGGCCACCAACAACATCCTCTCCCCGGCCACAGGCGCTCCGATTATTACTCCCAGCCAAGACATGGTGTTGGGGTGCTACTATCTGACGGCGGACAATCCCCACGCCCCCGACCTTGGCGATCGTTATTTTGCCAGCCTGGAGGACGCCCTCATCGCCTACGACCGCGGCGTCATCGGCCTGCACAGCAAAATCTGGGTGCGCTACAGCGGCCCGATGGAGTTGGGCAAAGAGGAAAAAGAGTCGGAGCCTCAGATTATCGAGGAGCCGGGCGGCACCCGCCTCAAGATCACCAACTACCGCCGCATCCGCGAGGATCGGGACGGCAACGTGATCAGCCAATACATTCGCACCACGGCGGGCCGGATCATCTTCAACAAAACGGTGCAAGATATTTTGTCTGCTTGAGGCTGCCCCTGTGGACGTTGCCCTTGTCGATGGGTAGCTGGGATCCCTGCCCCCTTGTCCAGAACTGTCAGAGTTATCACCGAGGCATTATGAGCGAAAAAGGACGCTTTTCCGCCGGTCTAGTCCGGCAGGCCGCCGATGGCGCCAAGGCCAAGACCCCGCCGCCCCCTGTACCCTTTCGCAACTATCAAATCGGCAAAAAAGAGCTGCGCAATCTGATTGCCTGGTCGTTTGCTCGCTACGGCACCGCCCGCACCGCTCAGATGGCGGATGCTCTGAAGGCCCTGGGCTTCAAATACGCCACCCAGGCTGCCGTTTCCATCAGCATCGAGGATCTGCGCATTCCACCCAGCAAGCGGCAGTTGTTGGCCCAGGCAGAAGCGGAGATCGAGGCGGCCACGGAGCGCTACACCCGCGGCGAGATCACCGAGGTGGAGCGCTATCAAAAGGTGATCGATACCTGGAACCAGACCAACGACCAGATTAAGGAGGAGATGCTCAGCAACTTCCGCCAGAACGATCCCCTCAACTCCGTGTACATGATGGCCAACTCGGGGGCGAGGGGGAACGTCTCGCAGGTGCGGCAGTTGGTGGGCATGCGCGGCCTGATGGCCAACCCGCAGGGGGAGATCATCGACTTGCCGATTAAAACCAATTTCCGCGAGGGCCTGACGGTTACCGAATACATCATCTCTTCCTACGGGGCGCGCAAGGGCTTGGTGGACACGGCTTTGCGCACTGCCGACTCTGGCTACCTGACCCGCCGTTTGGTGGACGTGTCTCAGGATGTGATCGTGCGGGAATCCGACTGCGGCACCGACCAAGGGATCCTGCTGGAACCCCTGATGGATGCGGACAAGGTGGTGGTGTCGCTGGAGGAGCGCCTGGTGGGCCGGGTGCTGGCGCGGGATGTGGTGCACCCGCAAACCCAGGAGATCCTTGCCCGCCGCAACCAAGAGGTGGATCACGACTTGGCCAAGGCCATTGTGGAGGCCGGCATCCGGCAGGTGATGGTGCGTTCTCCCCTCACCTGCGAGGCCAACCGATCGGTGTGCCGGATGTGCTATGGCTGGAGCCTGGCCCACTCCCGGCTGGTGGATCTGGGGGAGGCGGTCGGGATCATCGCCGCTCAATCGATTGGGGAGCCGGGCACCCAGTTAACCATGCGCACCTTCCACACGGGAGGTGTGTTTACCGGGGAGGTGGCCCGCCAAATTCGCGCCCCCTTTGCTGGCGTGGTGCGGTTCCCGAAAAATCTGCGCACCCGCCCCTTCCGCACCCGCCACGGCGACGATGCCCTGCAGCTAGAAGCGAACAACCAAATTGTCCTGGAAGGGCCAGACGGACAACGGGAAGTCTTCGACATGACGCAGGGATCCACTCTGCTGGTGCGGGACGGGGCCCAGGTGCAGCGGGATCAGTTGATTGCGGAAGTGACTGTAGCCAAGGCCGTGCGCAAGAGCACCGAGAAAGCCCAGAAGGAGGTGGTGGCCGACTTGGCGGGGGAAATCCGCTTTGCCGATCTGCCCATCGAGGAGAAAACCGACCGCCAGGGCAACACCACCTGCACCGCGCAGCGGCAAGGGTTGATCTGGGTGATGTCCGGCCAGGTATACAACCTGCCGCCGGGGGCCGAGCCGGTGGTGAAAAACGGGGATCGGGTGCAGGCGGGGGATGTGATCGCTGAGACCTCGCTGGTAACCGAGCACGGCGGCATCGTGCGGCTGCCGGAGCGCAGCGACACCAAAAGTGGGCGCGAAGTGGAGATCATCAACGCCGCGGTGGTGTTGCACGAGGCGCGGGTGCGGGTGGAATCCCACCAGGGCCGGGAGCAATTTTTGCTGGATACGGCCAGCGGCCAGACCTTTGTCCTCAAGGCCACGCCGGGCACCAAAGTGGGCAACGACGAGGTAGTGGCGGAGCTGATCGAGAACAATTTCCGCACCCAGACGGGCGGCCTGGTGAAGTTTGCCGGTGTCGAGGTGGCCCGGCGGGGCAAGGCGAAGCAGGGCTATGAGGTCATCCGGGGCGGCACCTTGCTGTGGATCCCGGAGGAGACCCACGAGGTGAACAAGGACATCTCCCTGTTGAACGTGGAGGATGGCCAGTACGTAGAAGCCGGCACCGAGGTGGTGAAGGACATCTTCTGCCAAAATGCTGGCGTCGTCGAGGTTATCCAGAAAAACGACATCCTGCGGGAGATCGTCATCAAGCCCGGATCCCTGCATTTGGTGGACGACCCCGCCGACCTGGAAATACCCACCGGCACGCTAATCCAGCCGGGCCAGAAGCTGCTCAGCAGCATCGTCCCTGACCGATTGGTCTATCTGGAGCAGGTGGAGACGCCTGAAGGGCCAGGCCTGCTGCTGCGCCCGGTGTACGAGTACGAGATCCCCGACCGGCCGGTGGTGCCCAGCCAAGAGTCTACCAGCGAGTCTGGCCGCTCCATTCGCCTGCGGGCGGTGCAGCGCGTTCCCTTCAAGGATGGGGAGCGGGTGAAGTCGGTGGGGCCGGTAGAACTGCTGCGCACACAACTGGTGCTGGAGATCGATACCGACGCCCCGCAACTGAAGGCCGATATTGAACTGATCCAAGATGAGAAGGATCCCAGTATCCGTCGCCTGCAACTGGTGATCTTGGAAACCCTGCTGCTGCGCCGAGACGTGGAGGCGGATCTAACCCAGGGGAGTACCCACACGCGGCTGTTGGTGAGCGAAGGAGACAGTATCGGCAGGGGGGGTGTTATCGCCCGCACCGAGATTCAGGCCAAAAAAGCCGGGATCGTGCAGGGGATCCGCCAGGGCGCGGAGGTGGTGCGACGGGTTCTGGTGGTTACCGACGACGACCTGCTGACGGTGCCTCTGACGGGCCAAGCCAGCGTCGAGGTGGGAGCGCTGGTGCGGGCCGGCGACGAGCTGGCGCCGGGGATCCCTGCCCCCGAGTCGGGGCAAGTGATGCAGATCGCCGATGGCCAAGTGGTGTTGCGGTTGGCGCGGCCTTATTTGGTGTCGGCGGGTGCCATTCTGCAGGTGCGGGATGGGGATCTGGTGCAGCGGGGGGATTCTTTGGCCCTCCTGGTGTTTGAGCGGGCCAAGACGGGGGACATCATCCAGGGTCTGCCGCGGATCGAGGAGCTGTTGGAGGCCCGCAAGCCCAAGGAAATGTGTGTTCTGGCCAAGCGGCCCGGCACGGTGCAACTGAGCTGGCGAGGAGAAGAGCCGGATCTGCGGGTCATCGAAGCCGATGGTACGGTTACCGAGTATTCGGTGATGCCGGGGCAAAACCTGATCGTGGTCGATGGCCAGCCGGTACAGGTGGGGGATCCGCTGACCGACGGCCCGGCCAACCCCCACGACCTCTTGGAGATCTACTTTGAGTACCATCGCCAAACCTTGGGCGACGACCAAGCGGCACGGCTAGCCTTGCGGGAGGTGCAGCGCTTCCTGGTCAACGAGGTGCAGAACGTCTATCGCTCGCAAGGGGTGGAGATTGCCGACAAGCACATCGAGATTGTGGTGCGCCAGATGACCTCCAAGGTGCGGGTGGACGACAGCGGCGACACCGTCCTGTTGCCCGGCGAGCTGGTGGAGCTGCGGGAAATCCAGCAGACCAACGCTACCATGGCCATCACCGGCGGGGCGCCGGCTAAGTACACGCCCGTTCTGCTGGGGATCACCAAGGCCAGCTTGAACACCGACAGCTTCATCTCGGCGGCCAGCTTCCAGGAGACCACGCGGGTGCTGACGGAGGCGGCCATCGAAGGCAAGTCCGACTGGCTGCGGGGCCTGAAGGAGAACGTGATCATCGGGCGCTTGATCCCGGCGGGCACGGGCTTCAGCACCTACGAGGAGATGGCGCCAGAACCGGAGCCGGAGGAAGAGGAGGAGCCTGTTGTGCTGCCAGAGCTGCCGCCTCGCCTGATCTTGGATGACGACCAGCTCATCGACGACTCCACCCCCGTTGACGAGCCGACGGAGGATGAGGGAGAAGAAGAGTGAGGCGTTGGCGGATCACCAGCCCTGGGCGGCGCTACAGGCTGAGATCGTCGCTTGCCGCCGCTGTCCCCGCCTGGTGGCTTGGCGAGAGGCGGTTGCCCAGCAAAAGGTGGCCCGTTTTTGTGACCAGCTCTACTGGGGCCGACCGGTGCCGGGGTTTGGGGATGTGCAGGCGCGGCTGTGGGTGATCGGCTTGGCGCCGGCAGCCCATGGGGGCAACCGCACCGGGCGGGTGTTTACGGGGGATCCCAGCGGGGATTGGCTATTTCGCGCTCTGCGCCGGGCCAGGTTTGCCAATCAACCCATCTCTCTGCACCGGGAAGATGGCCTGCAATTGCGGGATTGCTACATCTCAGCCGTGATGCGCTGCGCGCCGCCGCAGAACCGCCCCACCGCCGCAGAAGCCAAGACCTGCCTGGGCTATCTGAGACAAGAGCTGGAGCTGTTGACCCAGGTGCGGGTCATCTTGGCGTTGGACCATAACCACATGCCATGGCCATGACGACCTTGCTGAGCCGCCAGGCCCGGCGGGGATCAGGCGGGCTGCCAGGTTTCCAGGCGGTAGGCGCTGTCCCAGAACAGCCATTCCAGGCGAGAGGCGGTGACAAAAGCAGCCGTCATCTTCTCCCGCGTCGCCGCTGTGGTCTGCGTAGCCAAGGAGTCGGTGATGTCCAGGGCCTGTTGCACCACCTGGGCAAATTCTTCCCCGGCATAGGTGTCGATCCATTGTTGATAAGGATTGTTGGGCTTGGCGGTGCGGTAAATGGCGGATCCCACCTCACGGTAAATCCAGAAGCAGGGCAGCACAGCGGCCATGGCCACCTCGTAGGGATCCAAGGCAGCCGCAGCCAATAGAAAACGGGTGTAGGCGAAGCAGGCAGGAGCGTAGGTTGTCTCCGGCTGGATGTCGTAGAGGCGAAAGTAACTCTCGTGCAGGCTGCGCTCGGCCACAATGGCCCCCAGGGCAAAGTTCAAGAAACTCACCACCCGCTCAGCCCCCTCGGAACGGGCCCCGATCAAGGCAAGGGCGCGGGCAAAATCGGTGAGATAAAGAGCATCCTGCTGCAGATAGAACTGAAAGCGCTGCCGCGAGAGGCTGCCTGCGGCCAGCTCTTGGTTAAAGGGGTGATCCAAGATCTGTTGGTAGATGGGCTCGATCGTCTGCTAGAGGTGGGCGGTAAAAGATTGAGACATGGTGGCTCTCTCGCGGCGTTTCTGGGGTTCTTTTCAACTGATTGAGATCTCTGGGTGTGGGGGAAACTCTTTGGGTGCCCTGTGGCCGGAAAGTTGGACGTGAGTATCTCGATTCCAGATCCCTACCCCCGCTAGGGCGGGGATCTCCTTGTCTCAGATTGCCCCTCCTCTCAGTTACCGCTTTTCAGGGGGTCAGCCCAGCTAAACCTAGGCTTCGGGCATAAGGGGACGGAAGCCGTGCTTGCGGGACAGTTGCCCGATTAAATCCAGCTTTTCTAGGGTGATCAAGTTGCGGCCCCAACTAAAATTGGTGTACAGGCCCTCGAACTCCAGGAGCATCGCCTCGGCAAAGCAGGCGAAGAGCTGGCGGGCCGGGTTGGCCACATTCAAAAATTGCATAATATTCCACTCGATATCGAGAGAGTGTTCCACCATGCCGCCGTCGATCACGTACAGCCCCTTGCGCTGCAACTTGGAGGCGATGTTTTTCGGGTAGCCACCGTCGATGATCACGCAGGGATCCGGAAGCACCTGAGGATCGAGGGTCACTCCTTGGCTCATGCTGGCCACCCAGACGATGAAATCGGCGCGGGGCAAGGCCTCTTCCAAGGAACAGACCTCCCCTTTTTTAAGTTTGGCCTGCAGCTCTTCCAGGCGTCGCCGCTCGCGGGCTATCAACAGCAATTTGGCCGGGGAAGTGTGGGCTACCAACCACTGGCAGATGGCACTACCGATATCGCCGGTGGCCCCCACCACGGCAACTGTGGCAGCTGCCAAATCCATGGCGTAGCGCTGGGCCGCCGCCTGCAATTGCTGACAGATGATATAGGCCGTGTGGGTGTTGCCGGTGGTAAAACGCCGAATTTCCAGGTCGATGTTGCGCACCCGCCTGAGGGTGTCGAGGCGAAAATTCTCGAAAATAATGCTGCTAAATCCTCCCAGGGTGGTGATGTTCAAGCCGCGCCGCTGCGCCAAGGCCATCGCATTCAAAATCTTGCGACAGGCCGCCTTCACCCGTCCCCCCGCCAGCATTTCCGGCAGGAAACAGGATTCGACGTACTGGCCATAGATTTTTTGGCCCGTGATGCTGGTCACCACGATCTCGTCCACCACCTGAGGCGGAGCCATGCACCAAAATTCCAGGTCGCTCTCCGCATATTCGGAATACCCCAGCTTATCTGCCACCCGTTTTGCGTGGGCCAGGCTGGTCAGGTGCCCGATCAGGCCGAACATAGATGCTCACTCACTTCGATACTTAACTTTATGAGCTCCATCCGGATCCCATCAAAACATGTCCGCACCCAGAGAGGGTAGGGAGCGTTCCAGCCAGGCCGGAAAACCAATCGGCAGGCAGAGTTGAGTTGCGTCAGGCGGCCCGCAGACCCTGGGCCGAGAGGCGCATTACCTCGCGGGTGTTGAAGCCGATGCTGGCCAGGGCCTCGCCGTAGGCGATCATGAAGTCTTCTACAATGGCCTCGCGATCCATGTAAATGGCTTCCACATCCGCCTCTACCTGCTGCAGCATCTGCCGAACTAGAGGCAGATTTTGGGCGTTGGCTGCTTCGATCTGGGCTTTAACCTCGGCAAAGTGCTCGCCCAGCCAGCGCTCCCCAAAATTGAGGTGCAGATACTCGTCCTTAACTACCCCCTCGGTGATCTTGCGGGCAAAGTCATCGGCAACCGGGATGTAGATGTTGTAGGCGGCAATGGCAAAGCACTCGATGATCAAAGACTGAATGACAAAACAGGAGACCAGATCCCCTGCCGCTGCGGCGCTTTGGAAATTGTCCCGCAAGGGCGCGAAAAAGGCGCGGGCAAACTCCACATCGGGTTCCACCTGCAGGTTTTTGCCGCAGGCCTGGAAGCCTTTCATGTGGCGCAATTCCATCTTGGCCAGCTTGCGCAGCTCCTCTGCAGCTTCCGGCAGCATTTCGGCCAGCTTGAGGTAGTTGTCGTGGGCTTCTTGTTCGCCTTCGATAACAATACCGTTGATGCGGGAGTAGGCCTGCCGATACCTTGGGCTGCTGTAGTCTAGGGCAGTGCCGCCCCCATCAGTGGGGGACGGGGGGGTGTTGGGCAGGACGTTCGCTGGGGCCATACTCGTGCATCTCCTTTTGTAGTTGTAGATTGTTGTGAACCGCTTCGCCGGCCCTTCAACAATCCTGGCGCTTGCCACTAAATTGTTCCTCTACTCAGAATAGCCTCAGGTGGTGCGGAATTCATCGGATCCCTTTTGCCCAGGGAGGCAAGCCTGTTAGGGTGAGTGCTCAGGTGCCGTTGAGGAGCCGGGGGTATGTCTGCTCTTGGGGAGGGCCTGAATCAGCTGCGCCAGTTGCTGGTGGATCTGGAGGAACAATCCCTCGATCAGCCGATTGGCAGCGCCGAGGAGGTGTTGCAGGCAATCGAGATGGCGACGGCTTTTGAGCTGTTCGAGGCGGAAAGCAGCCGTTTGCTGCTGCAGATTGTGGCCAATCTCTGGGATCGGGTACGCCAGCACGATCTGTCGGCGCAGGAGATCGAGGCGGTGGCAGAGAAGCTGCGGGCGGTGGGCTATACCGATGCCGAGATCCAGGAGATCTTGGATCTGGAGCCTCAGGACAACTAGCCGCAGGCTAGGCGGAAACCATGCCCAACTCGGCGGGAGCGACATCTGCTTCTAGGTGAGTGGCCGTGTCGTAACAGGCTCCCCGCAGGTTGGCAAGCTTGAGTTTACAGCCGCTGAGGTTGGCCCCTTTCAGGTTGGCGCCGCTGAGGTTGGCCCCCGCCAGGTCTGCCTGGCTGAGATCGGCACCACTCAGGTCGGCTGCGGTCAGGTTGGCGCCGCGCAGGTTGGCCCCTTGCAATCGAGATCCCTGCAATTTGGCCTTTTCTAGATTGGCCAGGCGCAGGTTGGATCCCTGCAGATCGGCTTGGCTGAGGTCGGCGCCGCTCAAGTAGGCCCGCTCCAGGTTGGCAGCGGCCAGTTTGGCCTGCTGGAGGGTTGCTCCGCCCAGGTCGATCCCGGCCAAGTCGGCACCGGCCAGGTCAGCTTCGGCCAATTGGCTGTTGCTGAAGTCCCGCTCGCCGCTGCCATAGCGCTGCAACAGTTCCGCTGCGGTTTCGACCATTGCTTTTCCCCATCCTAGACAAGTCGGATCCTACCGAGGAACAGGGTTGCCGCCAAGGGCGCACATCCTCCAGGCGGCGCCTATCAGCCATGCCTCCAGATCCGAACATCTGCCAAGGCCATCAGCCCTCTTGCCTGCGAGAGCGCGCTAGGATGGGCGCAACGCCCTTTTCTCTGGATCCCATTTGTTCTGTTATGAGCTTGCCCCGCGTGCCCCGCTCCCGGCCCCGCCCAAAGTTACGCTCGATCCCTCGCCGCAAAACCGAATCGGCTCTCTATGCCGAGATGCAGCAGCTCACTGTGGAAAAGCAGCGGCTCAACCAGGAATTGGAGTTCATTCAGGAACGGCAAGGGCAAATTCAAGCAAGGCTCCGGGAAATCGAACAAGCGCTACAGCGTTTTCAGCAGGAGGCAGAGAGCTTTCGGGATCCCGCCGCTGCTCGAGAACCGGGCACTGGCCGCTTCTCCTCCTCCCGTTTCCCGCCGATGACCTTTGAGTACTGAGCCAGTTCCCTGCCGAGTGGGGAAGCCAAAGCCATTGCCAAAGGAGCAAAAAACTGGGTTTAGAGCCCCGTTCTGTCCTTTGGGACGGCCTTGTGGTACCTTTTGTATGGCGGCATGGGTAGTCAACCGCTTCAAAAACCCAGTAGTCTAACCCCTAAGACATTAGCTAGGGTTTTGTATTGGCCTTGAAGCGGTACCCTTGGGCAGAAGAGAACCGAGCCGCGAGACCGAAGTCCAGGGGTAGACCTGTTGGCTTTTGCTACCGGGATCCAGCCGCCCAGTCCGAGATCTTCTCATGGCCCATTCTGAAACTCCCATCCGGCATCGCTGAGTCCATAACTGCAACTGAGTACACAAGGAGCTGAGCCTCGACCATGGTTACTGCCACCGCTACTGCGACCAACGTTGGCTACATCACTCAGGTCATTGGACCTGTGATCGACGCCGAGTTTCCCAGCGGCAAGCTGCCTGAAATCTACAACGCTCTCAAGGTGGAGGCGACGACCGAAAGCGGATTGAAGGTCAAAGTCACCTTTGAGGTGCAGCAGCTTTTGGGGGATAACCGCGTGCGGGCCGTGGCCATGTCTTCTACCGATGGCTTGGTGCGGGGCATGCCAGTGGTGGATACAGGTGCCCCGATTACCGTGCCGGTGGGCGAGGCTACCCTGGGTCGCATTTTCAACGTGCTGGGGGAGCCAGTGGATCAAGGAGAGCCGGTGCAAGCCAAGGAGTTTGCCCCCATCCACCGCAGCGCGCCGCCCTTTGTGGAGCTGACCGTCAAACCGGAGCCCTTTGAAACCGGCATTAAGGTGATCGACCTGCTGGCCCCCTTCAAGAGAGGTGGCAAGGTGGGCCTGTTTGGCGGCGCCGGCGTCGGCAAGACGGTGCTCATCCAGGAGCTGATCCACAACATTGCCGAGGAGCACTCCGGCCTATCGGTGTTTGCCGGCGTGGGAGAGCGCACCCGCGAGGGAAACGACCTCTACAACGAGATGAAAGAATCGGGGGTGCTGGACAAAGTAGCGCTGGTGTACGGCCAGATGAACGAGCCGCCGGGCGCTCGTATGCGGGTGGGCCTGACCGCCTTGACGATGGCGGAGTACTTCCGCGACGTCAACAAGCAGGATGTGCTGCTGTTTATCGATAACATCTTTCGCTTTGTGCAAGCTGGCTCGGAAGTGTCGGCGCTGTTGGGCCGCATGCCCTCGGCGGTAGGCTACCAGCCCACCTTGGCCACGGAAATGGGCAACCTGCAGGAGCGGATCACCTCCACCAAGCAGGGATCCATCACGTCGGTGCAAGCGGTGTACGTGCCCGCCGACGACCTGACGGACCCGGCGCCGGCGACGACGTTTGCCCACCTGGATTCGACGGTGGTGCTGTCGCGCAGCCTGGCGGCCAAGGGCATCTACCCGGCGGTGGATCCCCTGGATTCTTCGTCCACCATCTTGCAGGCAGACATTGTGGGCGAGGAGCACTACAACACCGCTCAGGCGGTGAAGCAAACGCTGCAGCGCTACAAAGAGTTGCAGGATATTATCGCCATTCTGGGGTTGGACGAGCTGTCGGAAGAGGACAAGCTGGTGGTGGCCCGCGCCCGCCGCATCGAGCGCTTCCTGTCGCAGCCGTTCTTTGTGGCCGAGGTCTTCACTGGCTCGCCTGGCAAGTACGTGAAGTTGGAGGACACCATCAAAGGCTTCCAGCGCATTCTCTCCGGAGAACTGGATCATCTGCCGGAGCAGGCTTTCTATCTGGTGGGCACCATCGAGGAGGCCATCGAGAAGGCGGAGAAGCTCAAGTCCAAGTAATCCCTCACCCTCAGCCCCTCTCCCAGGGGGAGAGGGGGGTTGGCGGCTGCTGAGGATCCTCGGCCACAGGCCCGAAGCGGTAGCCTTTGCCATAGACGGCGTGGATCAACTCGGGGGAGCCGGGCAGACGGAGGCGGCGCCGCAGCAGGCGCACCTGAGCAGCCAGGACGTTGCTGCTGGGGGGATCCTCGCCGGCCCACACCCGCTCGTAGATCTGCTCGTGGGTGAGCAACTGGCCGGGGTGGGCCATGAAGTACTCCAGCAGGCGGAACTCTTTTTGGGAGAGGTGGATCATCCGTCCTTGGCGGTAGGCCACTTGGTTCTCCCGATCCAGCTCTAGGTCTCCAATTTGCAGGCGAGGGATCCCTTCGCCGGGGCCGGCAGCCCGCCGCAAGAGGGCTCGCACCCGCGCCAGCAGCTCCCGCAGCTCGAAGGGCTTGACCAGGTAGTCGTCGGCGCCGGCGTCCAGCCCTTCCACCCGGTCGTCGAGAGTATCTTTGGCGGTCAGGAAGAGGATGGGGGTGGCGCGATCTACCTGTCGCACCTGTTGGCAGAGGGAGAGGCCGGACAGGCCCGGCAACATCCAGTCCAGTACCAGCAAGTCGTAGGGTGGGGCTGGGGGCTTCTGCAGCAGCTCCCAGGCGCTGTTTCCCTCGTAGGCCACGTCCACGCTGTGGCCCTCTCGCCGCAGGTGCTGGGCCAGGGAATCGGCCAGCTCCACTTCGTCGTCCACCAACAAGATGCGCGCCATGCTCTAGGATTCTGTCTCGTCGTCGCTTGCCGGAGGGGCCAGGGAGGGAGGGGGCTCCAGTTGTAAGCAGAGATCGTAAAGGCGGCGCCGCGTCCACAGGGGGGATCCCTGGAAGCGCCGGGCCAGTTGGCGGCTGGCAGCGGAGCGGGGAAGGCCCTCGGCCAGCAGGCGGGCCAGCTCCTGGCGAACTTCCGCTTCCGAGGGGGAGGTTTCTTCGCCCTTTTCGGAGGCAGGCCGCCCCTCTAGAACAAGGGTGAACTCCCCCCGCGGCGGCTGGGCGGCGCAGTGCTCCAGAGCGGCGGCCAGGGATCCCCGCCAGAAGGACTCGTGCAGCTTGGTCAGCTCGCGGGCCAGCACGATCTGCCGCCGGGGGCCGCAGTGAGCCAGGAGATCTTGCAGGGTTTGCTGCAGGCGATGGGGGGCTTCGTAGAGAACGACGGTGCGCTCTTCTTGGGCCAGTTGTTGCAGACGGGCTTGTCGTTGGCTGGCTTTGAGCGGCAAAAACCCCTCGAAGACAAACCGCCCTGTGGCCAGCCCAGAAGCAGCCAAAGCGGCCACTGCCGCTACCGGGCCAGGCACCGGGATCACCGGGATCCCAGCTTGGATACAGGCGCGCACCAGTTCCTCTCCTGGATCGGAGATGGCGGGTGTGCCGGCATCGCTGATTAGGGCCACCGACTGCCCTGCCGCCAGATACTTGAGGATTTGCGGGATGCGCTGGGCGGCGTTGTGCTCGTGGTAGCTGATGAGGCGGGCGGAGATCTGAAAGTGTTTAAGAAGCTGGCCGGAGTGGCGGGTGTCTTCTGCCGCCACCCAGTCCACTTCCCGTAGGACTCGCAGCGCCCGCAGGGTAATGTCTTCGCGGTTGCCGATAGGGGTGGCCACCAAGTAGAGGCTGGCGGTGGGGCGCTCCATCTCGACAAGGCCAGAGCTAAGCGGGTACCGCTTTCCAGGTTAAGGGATCCCTGTGGCAGGATCGGGGAAGATTGGCGGGAGAAAGCAGGTGCGCCTGACCACGCGAGCTACCTATAGCATCCGGGCTTTGCTGGATCTGGCGATGCTTGGCCAGGTGGCCTCGGTGCGGGCCATTGCCGAGCGACAGCAGATCCCGGCCCCCTATCTGGAAAAGCTGTTGATCGAGCTGCGCCAGGCTGGCTTGGTCTGTTCGCAGCGCGGGGCGCAGGGGGGCTACCGGCTGGCACGGGCACCGCGGCGGATCCCAATTAGCGCCATTTTGGCGGCGGTGGGAGAATCTCTGGATCCTCTCCCGGCTGAGAGGGCAGGGGCTCAGCAGGAAGGCTCTGCGGATGGGCTGGACTGGGTAACGGAGGCCCTCTGGCGGCGGATCGCCCAGCGGGTGGAGCAGGTGTTGGAGGAAACAACTCTGGAAGATCTCTACTTCGACGCCCGCAGTTGGCAGGCAGCCCAAAGTCAGGGGGGAGGGTTTGTGGTCTGATCGCGCCTGCGGGAGGGAGACCTTGCTGTTTTTTCCGAGTCAGCCAGCCGCTCCCCTGGTGCTGGCGGCGGCTTTGGGTCTGGATTACTGGTTGGCAGATCCCTGGGGGTGGCCCCATCCGGTGCGGGTGATGGGGGCGGTCATCGCCTGGGGCCAGAGTTGCATTCTCAGGCGCTGCCCAACGCCGGCGGCCCAGCGCTGGGGCGGGGCAGCTCTCACCCTGGCGCTGCTGGCGGGATCCTACGCGGCAGGCTGGGGGCTGATCGCCGTTGCCCAGGCTCTCCATCCCTGGGCAGGGATCCTGATGCAGATCATCCTGATGGCCAGTTGCCTAGGGGGGCGCAGCCTGCGCTTTGCCGCCTTGGAGGTGTTGGATCCCTTGGAAAAGGGGGATCTGCCGCAGGCCCGCCAGCGCCTAAGCCGCTACGTGGGCCGGGATACGGAGCACCTGACGGAGGCGGAGATCTTGCGAGCGGTGGTCGAGACGGTAGCCGAGAATACCCCCGACGGGGCGACGGCCCCTTTGTTCTATGCCTTTTTGGGAGGGGCGCCCTTGGCTTTGGCCTACAAGGCCAGCAGCACGCTTGATTCGATGGTGGGCTACCGCCATGCCCCCTTCACCTACCTGGGCACGGTGCCGGCCCGCTGTGAGGATGGGCTGACCTGGCTGCCCTGTCGCCTGACGGTGCTCACCCTGGCCCTGCTCAGCGGGGATCCCTGGGGATTTTGGCAGCGCTGTCGCCGCGACGGGCGGGCGGATCCCAGCCCCAATTCGGGGTGGAGCGAGGCGGCCTTTGCCTGGCGGCTGCAGATCCAGTTGGGAGGCACCAATTTCTATCGCGGCATCCCCAAAGAGAAGCCCAAGGTGGGGATCCCGGCTCGTCCCTTGAGCCCCCAGGTGGTGCGGGAGAGTCTGGGGCTGCTGAGGCAGGTTCTGGGGGTGTGGGGAAGTTGGATGGTGGGAGTAACTCTAGTTCTCAACTCTCCTCTCCCTCTAGGAGAGGGGTTGTAAACTACTCCAGACTAAAGTCAGGAGCTTTTAGTAGCCCTGCAGTCGGCAAACCGACCGCGGACCTCTGGGCTGGTTTACAGCAGCCCCAATCGACCGTTCCCAGTGCCTTAAAAGCCGTTTCTGGTGCCCGCAACACTAGGATAATTCAGAAGCAGCTAAAGCTGCCTAAGCCGAACAGAGGCAGAAAAGGCGAGGTCTTGCAGTCAAAACTGAACGGTCTGGAGCGTCGCATGCGCATGGGAAGGAGCTCCGGGATCCAAGGGCTTTTAATCTTAACGGGTGCTAGCTCAGCGCCCAGCGCTGCAGGGCAATGCCGAGGAGCAGGCCCAGGCCGCCAAAACGCAGCACCTGCCAAAAGGTGGCAGGAACGGGGTTAAACACTTCCAACAGGTAGGCTTGCAGACGTTGTTCCAATTGGCTGACTTCCGCCTGGATTTCAGCCCAGTGTTCGGGGGAGAGCTGGGATAGGCGCTCCAGCTCGCGCAGGTCGGCCAGCCGCGCTTGCAAGATCTCGAGCTTGGCTTGCAGAGCCTCAAGGGAATCGGGGGAATCGGGAGGAGCGGTCACGGCTGCGCCTCGGCTGGGGGGGCGGGGGAACGGGATCCGGCAAACCCGGTTTGGATCTCGTTGAAGGGTTTGGCTTGGATCACCCCTGGGGGGACGGGATCCAACTGGAAGAGGGCGCGAATGGCGTTTTCCACTTCGGTGATGGGGCGGTTGCCAATGGATTGGTAGACGAGGTTGCCCTGGGAGTCAAAAAGCAGGGTCTGGGGGACTTGGCCGCTGTAGTATTGGCCACGCTCATCCCCAGGCAGGAGGGAATCGACAGAATAAGGAATGAAATAGACTCCCCAGCCATAGCGAACTTGCAGGTTGGCCAGGGTGGCTGCGTATTTTTTGCAGTCGCTGCTGTCGTCGATGTAGTACACCAGCAGGGCCGGGATCCCTTGTTCTTTGGCCTGTTTCAGGGAGACACGAGGGGGGATCATGCCGCCGTTGGAGCCATAGAGGGCAAAGATGTTGCCGTCGTAGCGGTCGTCGTTGAGGAGAGCATGGGCAGGCGGAGACAACCAGCCCATTAACACGACGCACAAAGCTACCAGGAGAAGACGCAGCCACAGCATGATTCAAAACAGCATGATCCAGGGAGGATTGTCGGGCAGAGGGGAGGCTCTCTCATTGTGCCATTTTGCCCCGGTTCAGTCTCAGGGGCGGTGGATGATGGCCTCGACCCGCCGTTGTTTTTTCACCGGATCTACGCCCACCAGCCGGATGTAGTCCTTGGGAAAACGGCTGAGGCACTGCTCGACAGCCTGACAGGCAGCGGCCCATTCTCTCAGGTGGGCAACTCCACACTCCTGCCAGGAATGAACGCGGTAGCGGCGCGGATCCGCATGCTCCACCAGGATCTCATAGCCTTGGGCCAGGATCTGGCGAAGCTGGGCCTGCACGTCTGGGTTGAGGGAAACTGGGGCAGGATCGGCCGAGTTGGCAGCCACAGGAGGAGAGGATGGCGGGGAAGCGGGGGGCGGCTCTTGAGGAGCGGAGCGCCGGAGGCCAAGGTATTCCTCGGAGAGGCGACGGGCTTCTACTTGGTGTTGCTCGGCTTTGAGCTGGTGGCCGGCCTGGATCAACTGCTCCAGAGAAAATCGCGGTGGCGGAAACTGGGGGGCGCCCTCTTTGCTTTTGAGCAGGCGAAAGGCAATCCCTTCCAGGCCGACTTCTTGGATAAATTGCCATACCTGCTCGTCGTAGAGCTGGGCGCGCAGGGCGCCGAAAAAGTCGATGGCCTGCTCGGGAAAGGCGTCCACCAGGCGCTCAATCT
>NZ_JANSHG010000001.1:22596-38711 GCF_047461555.1 Synechococcus sp. WC101 | reverse complement strand
GCAAGCGAGCTCCCCCATTGGCGGGGATCCCCAGGCCAATGGCCAACCCGGCAGCCAAACTCACGGCTCCTTGGATCAGCGCTGTGGCCAACTGCCGATCGGCAAGCGGGCGGTTGGCGATCCCAGCGAACATCCCCGCTCCCTGGCCCCCTGGGAGGGGCATCGAGATTGTAGGCGAGCTGCGAGCCGTTCCGCCCGCCTCCTGCGTCTCCCCCTCATCGGGAGAGAAGACCGGCACCTCGCCGCCCTCCATGCCGGCCAGTTCGCGATCCAGACTGTCCAGCTCGTTAAGCTCGAAAAGAGCAGGGCCAGGACCGGCCGTGTCTTCTTCGGGGGCAGGGATCGGCTCGCTCATGGGGGTGGCCAATTCCGTCGGCAGGCCCTCATCCAGGGATCCCACCTCCTCTTCCCCAAAAGTGGGTAGGGAGAAGCCCATCTCCTCGGGAAAAGCCGCGTCGCCAGCCAACTGCGTAATAGAATCACTGTCTAGATCCTGCAGGTGCTGCCGGTCGAACTCGCTAAGGAAGGCAAAATCGTCATCGACCACTGGGTCTGTTTGAGGCTGCTCCCTGCCCGCTCGCAAAGCGGTCTCTCCCGGAACCGCTGGCGGCGTTACCTGAGGGTTGGCGGGCAGCGGGTGAGAGGAGGCAAACGGATCCGCAGGCTCCATTTCTAGCCTTGTCTCAAAAGGATCCGCAAAGCTTTCTTCCTCGCCAAAAGTCATCTCATCGGCGGCAAAGCTGTCGCTTCGCATCGAGAAGAGATCCTGAGCAAAGGGGTCGGCCTCCTGTTCCCTCATCGCCTCAAACTCAAACTGGGGAAAGGGATCCGCCTCCTCCGGTTGAGGTGGGAACTCCCCTTGAGGTTGGAGCTTGTCTTCCTGCGCCGGAGAGGGAACATCCGCCAGCTCCGGCGCCATCTGGAGCAGCTCCTCCAGGCCCCTGCGGGCCGACTCCAGCTCCTCAGGATCGCTGGCCGTCTTGAGGATGGTATCGTAGGTATGGCGGGCTTCCAGCAACTGCCCCGCTTGCTTCTGGGCCGAGGCCAGCAGCAACTTGACAGCAGTATCCTGCGGCTGAGCAGCGGCTACCTGGTTGAACAACCGCACTGCCTCGACGTAATCTCCCTGCCAAAAGGCGACCATTGCCTCGGTAAAGTCTCTCTGATTGTTTGCGCTCGAAACCATGGATCCTCCCTTCCCTGCTTGGCTACCTCTGTTGCTACTTCAACCCAAATGCCCAGAACTCCCCCAACACCAACCCGCCTAAACCCTTTAGATTGTTAAGCTACAGATAGGTTACCTCTCCCAACTGGCTGCTTTGCTCCCAAAAAGAATGGGCTCTTGCCCTCTTTCCACAGACCATTGGGGCAGCACGGCCACACTCGCCGGGTGGCCGGGCGCCAATCTCTAGGGAACAAGATCGGCTCCATTCTTTCCATTGTGAATGGCTTTGGAATTTCCCCATTTCTGCCGAACTTGCGGCTAGCCATTCCTCAACCCCAACGGTCGGATCTCAGGATGGCTGACTGATCCAGCAGCGGCAAGCGGGCTCCCGTCGCGGGCACCACCCATTCCCCTCGCAAGAAGGGAGCTATCGACTCAGGAGCCACGAGAACAGGCCGCACCGCTTCCGTCTTCAGCCACTCCATGCCCACAATTAAATCCACAGCCAGGCCCATCAGCAAATCCGGTTGATCCATCACGGCCACCACAGGGAGCTCGGCGCGGTCGAGGTTGAGGGGCGGGCTGATCCCCAAAAACTGCCCCAGATCCGCAACCCAGATAATTTCGCCCCGCAAGTTCAGAGTGCCCAGCAGAACTGGCGCGACATTCGGCATGGGGGTAATTTTCTCAGGGCCGATGCTCATCACCTCTACAACCGATACTGCCGGCAGGGCAAATTCTTCTCCGGTGGCGACCTTGAATTTCAGGAATAGCTCACCTTCGGGAGCCTCCATTTCCTGCAATTCTTGGGTCTCATCCCCCATCAACAGATCCAGATCCCCTAGCATGACGCTCCCCCGTATCGATGGTCTTGTGGAGGGGTGGCCGCCGCTCCCTTGTCCAGGGCATGGAACCCCTTTGGGCTCTGCCAGCAGGCATAGAGGCGGGATGGGCGGTTCCTAGCCTCTCAGCAATTGCTTAATCGTACCCACCAGTTCCTGCGGCTGGAAAGGCTTGGCAATATAGGCATCTGCTCCCTGGCGGAGCCCCCAGTAGCGGTCGAACTCTTCGCCTTTGGAAGAACACATGACAATCGGGGTTTTTTGGGTGAGCGGATCGGCCTTGAGGAGACGGCACACTTCGTAGCCATTCATCCGCGGCATGACGATGTCCAGCACGATCAGGTCGGGCTTGTTTTGCTTCACCGCCTCTACGGCTTCCACGCCATCTTCCACCGTCATCACCTCGAAGCCGTTTTCCTGCAGCAACTTGCCGATCATCTCCCGCTGGGATTGGCTGTCTTCCACCACCAGAACGCGACTCATTTTTGGCTGGTCTCCTTGATCTCCCGCAACTGCTGTTTGATAGTAGCCAATAGCTCTTGAGGCTTGAAAGGTTTGGTTACATAGGCATCGGCTTGATTGCGCTTGGCCCACTCGATATCAAAGACTTGATCTTTGGTGGAACACACGACGATGCGGATGTGCTTGGTGCTTTCATCTTTCTTCACTTCCCGGCACACTTCGTAGCCGTTCATGCCAGGCATGACGATGTCCAGCACCACCACGTCAGGCTTCTGCTGACGAATGATGTCCATCGCCTCCACACCGTCCATGGCTGTGGAGACTTCCAACCCGCTCTCGGAGAGCAGGCTGGAAATGGCCTCCAGATAGGTACGGTTATCATCCACCACCAGTACTTTGCTCATGGTCATCTCGCCCCTGCTGTGTTTCGCGTGTCCGGTCAACCCTGGCGGCTACCTGAAGTGGGATCCTGTCTTTCAGCGCTTTTGGCTGCATCTGGCCTTGCAGCCCCAGGCTGGTTGGGCTACCTCCTATTGTTTGGTGAAGTTCCTCTTCTGTCCAGTATTCTGCAGTACTCTGCTTGCTTGGCTCGAATCTCGACATTTTTTAGGGATTTCGGCTGGCCCCCCGCTTATTCGCCACCGCCCCGCTTGGGAGGTGGGCCCACATAAGATTCGACGACGGTCAACAATTCCCTCTCAGAAAAGGGCTTGCTCAGAAACTCGTTGGCCCCGGCCATGCGGGCCTTGAGCCGGTCGGTGAAGCCGTCCTTGCCGGTGAGCATGATCATGGGGGTTTCGCGGAACTGGCTGGATTTGCGCAACATGGCGCACAGCTCGTACCCATCCAACTTGGGCATGGCCACATCGCAGAGGATCATGTCGGGGTTGAGGAGAAACACCTGTCCCAGGGCTTTGAGGGGGTTGCCGATGGTGGTGACCTGGTAGCCCTCGTTTTGCAAGATGAACTCCACGGTTTTTTGGATGGCCATGGAGTCGTCGATGCAGAGGATGTGGGCGGGCTTGTCGCTGGGTTTGAGGGGACGAGTGCGCTGGGGCTCGATGATCAGGACGGGATCGGAGAGGTGGATCGCCCCTTGACGAACATAGGGATAGATGGCTTTGGCTACCACCAGGGTGTCTCGGCCCAGGTAGCGACCCATTTGGCGAATGCTGGTTTTGCCGTCCGACCACTCGCTCAGCGCCTTGAAGACGGGGGCGGGCAGGGTTTGCTGGAGGGGCAGGGGGTTGACGATGGTGGGGGCTTGGTTGGGGTCTTGGATGTAGGGGTGCAGCTTTTTCCACTCCTGCACCTGGGTGACCATCTCGGCGAGCAGAGGGGTGACAGGAAAGGTGGTCAGTTGGGGGGCCAAGGGGGATCCAGCCTCGAAAATGAAGGAGCCCTGGTGGAGGCTGAGCAGGTCGAAGAGGACTTCCCGCACCATGCCCAGCAGGATTTGCTTGCCTTGGCTGGGGTTGAGCTTGTGGTTTTCCAGCAAAGACCAGAGGCGGTTGTATTCGGGGGCATTGACCGCAGCTTTGGGAGGGATCTGAACTTCGTCTAGGGCGGCTTCCAGCTTGAAGCGGCGCAGGTAGTCTTTGAGGCGGGCGATGTGGCCTTCGGTTTCAGAGGCGTAGATGATTCGCCCGTTCAAGAAAAAGACAAACCAGTAGATGGAGGGTCTGGCCTCTACGAAAAGCTCACCGGTGCGCTGGCCCAACTCGATCAATTGAAGGATGCTTCGGATATCGATCTCTTGTAATCTTCCCTGCATGGGATCCCTGCCTGCAGTCAGCAAGATATGACCATTATGACGCTAGCCTTCTTGCTGCCATCCCACAAGGGGAGCTTTTTGGGGAAATAACCCACTTTGAATCCTGAAGATTTCTGGGTTCCTCGGGCTTTTAGGTTGGAACTGGCCAGAAGCGGATCCAGGGATCCCTTTTCAGCGACCAAAGGACTAACTTCTGGTTTGAAGGCAAGCCGATGGATCTGCACAGGCGGCTTTCCTTGGAGCAGAATAGGTGAAGAACCTCCCCTGAAACTCAATTGTTGCAAAAGCAATGCTGCCGATTTTCACCACTTGGGTGCTGGGCCCGCTGCTGGCGCTCTACACCGTTCTGTTTGTGCTGCGCATCTTCTTATCCTGGTATCCGCAACTGGATACCTCTCGGCTGCCCTATTCGCCAGTGGTCGGCCTGACGGAGTTTTTGCTGCGCCCGACACGCCGCCTGATCCCGCCCCTGGGGGGGGTGGACATGGCGCCTGTAGTGTGGGTGGGCCTGGTTACCCTGTTGCGGGAGGTGTTGCTGGGACAGCAGGGATTGTTGACCATGGCCCTGCACTAAAGTGCTTTCCCAGGAGGATTAGCGGCCCTGCAAGATAGGGATCTGCAGGGCGGGGGTTGGCGAAGGCCGGGCAGGAGAGTCCGCCTGGGTTTTCTCCTGCATCTGCTGCAGTTGCCGGATCAGTTCGGGCACCACCTGGTAGAGATCCCCCACGATGCCGTAGTGGGCAAATTTGAAGATGGGGGCAGAGCTGTCTTTGTTGATGGCGATGATGGTCTGGGACTTGTCCATGCCGACGCGGTGTTGGATGGCCCCGGAGATACCACAGGCGATGTAGAGCTGGGGGCGGACGGTCTTGCCAGTTTGCCCCACCTGGTGGGCATAGGGGATCCAGCCGGCATCCACAGCCTTGCGGGAGGAGCCGACGGCGCTGTTGGGGAAACAGGCGGCCAGCTCGCGCATCAGCTCAAAGCCGTCTGCCGATCCCAGCCCGTAGCCGCCAGCAACGATCACTTTGGCCCGCGTCAGATCGACGGCCTGGGAGAGGTTGCGCACCGTTTCCACAATTTGCAGCTTGAGATCCTCCGGCTCCAAGTTAACCGGCACCGGGATCACTTCTCCTTGGCGGGATCCGTCCCAGGGAAGCGGCTGCATCACCCCGGGGCGCACGGTGGCCATCTGCGGGTTTTTCCAGGGGCCGAGGATGCGGGCCTTGAGGGACTCGCCAAAGCTGGGCCGAATGGCGTACAGGCAGTCGGGGAAGAAGCCAGACTTGCCGGGATCTTTGCTGTTGCTGTACTCGAAGGGGCCGATGTCGAGCTCGGTGCAGTCGGCGGTCAGGCCGGTTTCCAGGTGGGCGGCCAGACGGGGGGCCAAGTCCCGACCGGTGGTGGTGGATCCCAGCAGGATGGTGTGGGGCGGCTGGGGCCAGCTTTTGATCAAGTCCAGGATAACGCGGCGGTAGGGCAGGGTGCGGTATTCGGCCAGCTCGGGGTGGTCGGCAACGAAGACCTGATCCGCCCCATGGCCGATCAGGATTGGGGGCAGGTGAGCGATGTTGTGCCCGAGGACAAGGGCGCTCAGGGTGGCTTCCAGCTTATCGGCCAGCCGTCGCCCCGCTCCCAACAGCTCCAGGCCGATGGGCTGCAACTCACCCTTGATCTGCTCGGCGAAGATCAACACCCGCTTGTGCTCCATAGAGCTTACGACTCCTCATCAAAGTAGAAAGGCTGGGAAGTTTGGTCAATTCCTATACAGATTTCCGCAACTTAGCGATAACTCACCTTTGGGCAGGCTGCAACTGAGAAGTTAAGGAATGGGTTTAGAGGGTGGAGTTAGCGGAAGGGGAAAGAGGGTAAAGCCTCTGGGGTAGCCAGGTAGAGGCTCAAGTCAAGTGCCTGAGCCAATTCCTTCACCAGTTGCGGCACGGGCTGCCCTTGAAAGATCTGACAGTTGCCGCCGATTTCCCCTACTTTTTCGGTGGCGGCCACGATGGTCGGGGATCCCTGGAGGCCGCAGCGCTTTGGATCGGCCCCCACATCGTCCAGGTTGAGGATCTGGATGGCCTCGGCCCGCGCCGCCTCATCCCGCATCAGCCGCTGCACCCGCTGCACACCGCGCAGGGTAGGATAGGCCAGACGCCGCGCCGAATTGGCTACCGTGACTAAGGCCGGCAGAGGCACCATCACGATTTGGGATCCCCCTTCGATGGCCCGCCGCGCCACCAGCATCCCATCGCGGATCTCGAAGGCCTCGCAATAGGTAACCTGAGGGATCCCCAGCCGCTCGGCCAACTGGGGCCCCACCTGGGCCGTGTCGCCGTCAGTGGTCTGGAGCCCGCAGAAGATGACATCGGGCTGGCCGGCGTAGCGAACCGTGTGGGCCAGGGTATAGGCGGTGGCCAAGGTATCCGAAGCGGCCAGGCGGCGGTCGGTCATCAAAATGCCCCGATCCACGCCGTGGGCAATGGCCTCGTAGAGCACCTCGATGGCCGGGGGCGGCCCCATGGTAATTGCCGTCACCCTCGCCCCGTGTTGCCGTTTGGTTTGCAGGGCCGCTTCCAGCGCATAGCGATCGAAAGGGTTGAGCATCCGCTTGGCCTTGGCCCGGTCGATTGTGCCATCGCTGTTGATGCCGGCTTTGGCATTTGGATCGGGAACTTGCTTGATCAAAACAAAGGTTTCCAAGCGGCAACTCCCCAGCAATTTTCTCCACGTTAGAAGGGATCCCCAACCTGCGCAGGCTTATTTAGCTTTTCTTTGGGATCGATAGCAGCTTTGGGCTTGAGCGTAGCCATGGCCGCAGAACCTGCCGTTTTCAAGGTTTCTCTCTAAGAACTGAAGAACAATTTACTATGGTTAATGAGGCGCAATGATCTCTGCTTTTCAGTAACTTTGTTAGACATCTAACTTGATACTAACTTGGCGCTACAGCAGGAGTGGCTCTGGTAGAGGGGCCTAGCCCAGGCGGAAGTATGTCAAAATCGAAAAACGCCTCTTCTCTGGGTTGAATTTTCCGGCAAGGTCTCTGCCATGGCCACCCAACCCCTCTCCACCTCGCTAGTTCGCTTTCTCACCGCCGCTGTATCCGAGAGCATTCGACGGGCCTCCGAGGCAGGGCAACTGGGATCGCTGACGCTGGAGCAGGCGGCAGGAGTTGCTCCCACGATCCAAATTCCCAGCGATCCCCGCTACGGCGACTACGCCTGTCCCACTCCTCTGGGCATGGCCAAGCTCTGCCGCATGGCGCCGGCCCAGATCGCCCAGACTCTGCAAAAACACCTGGATCTGCCGGGCATTGCAACTGAGGTAGCAGGGGGGGGGTACCTCAATTTCCGGCTGGGGGATTCCTTTTTGGCCGAGCGGTTACAAGAGCTGTTGCGGTTGGGGGAAGATTTCGGCAAAACTGCTGCCCCCCATCCCGAGCGCATCCTGCTGGAGTATGTTTCCGCCAACCCGACGGGGCCCCTGCACGTGGGGCACGGGCGCTGGGCTGCTGTCGGCTCCACGCTGGCCAACCTGCTGCGCTGGACGGGGCACCAGGTGGAGCGGGAGTTCTACATCAACGATGCCGGCAACCAGATGCGGCTCTTGGGCCAGTCGCTAGAAGTGCGGGTGCGGCAACTGCAGGGCGAAGAGGTGGCTCTGCCGGAAGACGCCTATCACGGCAGCTACTTGGTCGATATCGCCCGGCGGCTGCTGGATCAAGTTAAGGCCGGGATCCGCCCTCTGCCCACCACCCCGGAAGAGTACACCGATTTTGCCTACGCCGAGATGCTGGCTTGGCAAAAGCAGACTTTGCAACAGTTGCGCACCGAGTTTGACCACTGGTTTAGCGAGCGCCGCCTGCACGCCCCGGATCCCCAGACGGGCCTGAGCGCCATCCAACAGGCTTTGCAGGAGCTGCAGGAGCGCGGCTTCCTCTACAGGGCCAAGGCGCCGCGGGGTGAGGATCCCAAGCCGGGAGCGGAAGAGGCCGTCTATTTCAAAACCCAAGAGTTTGGCGACGACAAGGATCGGGTGGTGCAGAAGGCGGATGGCTCCTTTACCTACCTGGCCGCCGACATTGCCTACCACCGCGACAAAGTGCGGCGGGGCTATCAACGGCTCATCAACATCCTCGGCTCGGATCACCACGGCTATATCGGTCGCTTGCATGCGGCGGTGGGCGCCTTCAGCCCGGATGTCAAGCTGGAGATCCTGATTGGACAATTTGTCAAATTGTTCAAAACCGACCCGGAAACCGGCGAGAAAACCGAAGTGCGCATGTCCAAGCGCACCGGCAATTTTGTCTCCTTAAACGATCTCATCGACGATCCCGAAATTGGCGTTGGGGTGGATGCGGCCCGCTGGTTTTTGCTCAGCAGCAGCATGGACAGCCCCATCAACTTCGATTTGGATTTGGCCGTCAAGCAAACTTTCGACAACCCGGTGGTCTATGTCCACTACAGCCATGCCCGCTGCTGTACCCTGCTGCGGCGGCTTCAGGAAGAAGAAAAAGTGGAGCTAACTAACAAAGTTACCTTGACAGAGCAACAAAAACTGCCCTACCAAGAACCCGAAGAGCGGGCCCTGTTGCTGCGCCTGTTGGCCCTGCCCGATGAGCTGATCGCCGCTGCCGAAGAGCGCGCCCCCCACAAGATCATCCGCTATGCCGAGGCGATTGCCGCCGATTTCAACAAGTTTTATGACAACTGCCGCATTTTGCCCCTTTTGAAAGAGGATCCCCTCTTGGCTCAAGCCCGCATTCAATTGGTGCAGGCCACGCGACAGGTTTTGTTTAACGTGCTTACCGGCATTCTCGGCCTGAGCGCGCCGGAGTCGATGTAGATTTTAAGTAACACCGATCCCCATCTCAATACGAGAGGGAACTTGGGGATCAACTGCCTAAGTTTCGACTCTGTGGGCGCGCAAGAGCACGTTGGTTCCTAGCCTCTCTTGAGCCATCCAAAAAGCGCAAATCCACCACGAAACCTCGTCTTGGCGATAGATGCCACCGGTGAAAAGGTAAGGTTGCAAAATATCGGCCATCTGGGCTAAAGCTGGCACCTCAGCACATGATTGGCCCACACTTCGGGATCCAGAGCCTCATAAACGTAATCGGAAGGGAAATATAGATGGCTTGCTTCCAGGCTAGGTTGGCTGGTCAGCAATAACTGAGCAGGATCCGAAGACTCACATCCCAAGCGATCCCCGATTTGAAACGTGAGTTGAAACAAGCGGTTAATCAGCTCGAATTGTTCGGCGCTCATAGATTGAGATGGGCATCAGAGTTGACAAGTGCGACGGCTGCGTTCCAGCTCCGGCTCGATCCAAGAGAGGGCAAAGTGACTCACACAGGGCAACTGCGGGAAGCGGCGGGCCAGCTCTGCCATTTGGGCTTCCAGGCTGGGGCGTTTTCGCTGCGCTTGTCCCCACAGGCCGGCAATGGCCGGGCAGACAAAGGTTTGGGGAGAGGCCACGGCCAAGACCTGCTCCACCTGCTGCGCCACACAGGAGCCATCCTCGCACTTGGCATAGGCCATTGGGTGCCACTCCATGCCGGGATCGAAGCGATCCCAGGGCTGGAGACGAGCGTCAAACCCTTCTCCCACCGCCTGATTGCCATCGGGGAAAAAGACGGCTCCGCTCGGGATCCCAAGGCTTTGGGCCGGTTGGGCAGCTTGCCGTAGGTAATCGAGGATCCCGTAGCGGGCAAACTCGACGCTGAGCTGCCAGAGCTGCTGCTGCCAGCGCTCCTGTCGGAAAGCGGCGCTGGGTGTCGGAGAGGGGGTGGGATTCGCCGACGGCTGGGAATCCTCGTTTGCAAGGCTTGAATGTAGATCTTCGTTCCCGCCTGCTCTGCCTTGGGCCATCCCGTCCCATAGCTCTGGAGAAAGCGGCCGCTCCCCGCTTGCGCTGGGCCTGGGATCCCCTGGCTGACGCCACTTGGGCTCTTCGCCATAGGTGGCGTCCAGGTGGAGCACATCCGCCACTGTCACGTAGCCCTGGCTGAGGTAACGCTCCAGCAAGGCTCGGCCTGCCGCGTTTTCTGCCAAATCCAGGTAGGCTTGCCGGGCCGCCTCCCCATGGATCCAGAGATCCCGGACGGTGGCTGCCAGGCTGGATCCCCCAGAGCCGCGGGGATAGCGAATGTAGTCGAAGAGGATCCCATCCGGCTGCCGCTGCAGGATGCGGCGGATCAGCTCGGCAAAATCCCGGCGCGCCACGGGATGGAAGGGATCCACAAACACCTCATCCGGGCTGCCCAAATCTTCCAGAAGGGCCGTTGCCGGATCCAAGACGGTGGTGAGGCCACGGCCGTTGCGGGCCAAGACTGCCTGACGATCCGGTCGCTGTCCGTAGCTGTAGCCAAAATTGAGGGAAAACACCCAGGCATAAGCCGAAAGCCCTCGCCGTCGCGCCGCCTTGAGGGCCAAATCCAACAAATCGGCGTTGGGCTGTAGGCTGGGCCAGATCCCGCCCCCACCATTTGGCAAAATGGAGCGGCCATCGTAAAACGTCTCGATAAAGACGCGGTTGTAGCCCAGGTTCACCACCTGGTCAAACACCTGATCCAACACGCCCGGATTGGCATCGCAGGGATGCAAGCGCACCCAAATGGCTTGGATTTGCGGCCAACGGCGGCTACGGCAGGCGATCAAGGCAGCGCGATGTTCTGCCAAAACTTGGTTGTATTCAGCTCGGGCGGCATCTGACTGGGCGGCCCGCTGGCGCAGTTGGGCCTTGCGCGCCACTTCCTCAGGCGGCTGCCGGCAGAAGGCGTCGAGGGATCCCCTCTGTTCCCCCCTACCCTGCAACCCGGAATGGCCGGGCCAGAAGAATTGGGCCTGGGCGGCGATCCCGGATCCCAGGAGTATCAGCGCGCCGAGCACGCCCCCCAGCCAACGGATCCCGTATTTTTTCCACCGTTGCCTCAGCACTCCCGACACTCTCAACCTCTACTGAGAATGGCTTCAATCCTATCCTCTTTCTCCTCTAAAGATCGGCAAATCAAAAGCAATTGTTCCCGCTCGAACAAGCTCAATCAAGCTCATTTAACTTCGAGCCCGTTGTCCTGAAACTTCTCGCACGACTGTGGGCTTCTCAGCGCGGAGAATAACATTGCAGGAAGCTCGATCGTTTACCGATTTCAACAGAGTGAGGAGCCTATCTTTGTAGCAAAAAATACGGCTCTGTTTGAATTCAAGACTCAGCCAAGAGGACAACTAGGAGTTGGGATCCCCGATCTGGGCCAACTGCTGCCGGGCCGCCTGCCGCATCACCTCTACCGGCACGGGCTTGCCCCCCAGCCAGAGGGAGAGGGCTTTGGCCCCCTGGTGGATCAACATTTCCAGGCCGCCAATAGGGGTGTGGCCCAGCTCAGCAGCCATGCGCAGCAGCGGTGTGGGATCCGGCACATAGACCAAGTCATAGACAGTGGCGCCGGCGGGCAGAAGGCGCAGTTGCTCCCAGCTGAGGGGAGACAGCTCAGCAAGGGATCCCGGCTTATGCATGCCCACGGGGGTGGTGTTGACCAAAAGCCGCGTCTCAGCCAGGTGGCGATCCAGTTCTGCCCAGCTCAGCGTCTCCACCTGCGGCCAGGTCTGTTGCAAGGCACGTAACTTCTCAGGGGATCGCCCGGCCACCCGCACTGGCCCCAGCCCCAGCTCCAAACAGCCCTGGATGGCCGCCCGCGCCGCCCCGCCGGATCCCAGGATCAGGGTGGGGATCCCTTTCTCCAGGCCCAGCAAAGGCTGGACAAAGCCGTCGATATCGGTGTTGGTGCCGCCCCAGCCTCCCTCCGGCAGGGCGTAGACCGTGTTCACCGCTCCCACCGCTGCCGCCCGCGCTTCCACCTGGCTGAGCAAAGGCAGAATCGCCTGCTTGTGGGGAATGGTGACATTAAACCCCCGCACGCCGATGGCCGCCAGGCCGGCCACCGCCACCGCTAAGCGCTCTGCCGCCACCGGAAAGGGCACATAGCAGTAGTCTTCTCCCATGGCCGCCAGAGCGGCGTTGTGCATCGCCGGGGATAGGCTGTGGGCCACCGGATCCCCGATCAGGCCCAGCAACTGTGTGCTTCCCGAAATCCGCCTGTCCACTCCAATCCCAACTCCAAATTGTCTGCGAGTCTCGGCTATCGAGATTCCGACTCCACGCGATCTAGAGTTTGCCGGTAGCGCTGCCGCCAACTGGCCAGGGATTCCTCGGAAATGTGATCGATTAAGTTGCTGATCTCTCCCAGAATTTGGTAGGCGCGGTCAAAGCTTTGGCGGGTGCGCTCTTCTTGATCTGGTTGGCGCGCCTGCACCATGTACAGGCTCATCTTGATGGTTTGCAGCCGGTTTTTGCCCAGATCCTCCAGCATTTCGCGAATCTGACCGATGGCCTCCTGCCGCACTCGGCGCTGCCGCCGCCGCAACAGCCAGAACAGAATGCCGTGGATAACCCCCACCACGGTGGCGCTGACTGCCGTTGCCATTGCTACGGAAAGAGCGCTGCGGCTGGCCACCCAACCGCTGAGCAGGATTACGCCTATCCCCACCGCTGTCAGGATCAGCTCGATGTTGTCGAGAAACCACCTTCTTGCTGACTTCCAGGTAGCGGATCCTGCTCCTCGGCCCTGAATAGAATTGAACATCGCTGTTACACCTCTCCCCCACCCATTCTGCTCAAGCCAACCTGATGGCAAACTTTGGGGATCGGACTTACCGGCGCAGTCGCCATTTTCCGCGGCCCAGTTGACGCTTTAGACGACGCCGCGGTTTCCGCCGGCGGATCCACAAGGGCCTCTGAGAGCGGGATCCCGCTGCAGAGGTTTCAGATCCAAGCCTGCCAACCCTTTGGCTTAGCTCTTGGTTTTGTTGCCGCAACTCTTCGAGCTGCCGGAGGTGAGTTTCCAACTCCTGGCGCAGGTTGGCATTTTCTTGTTCCAGACGTTGCAGAGATTTCAGCAGCTCTGAAGACTCCGTCCCCCTGACACGGTCGGAAACGAGGATGGGATGGGGAGCAGTCACCACCGAGGTGTGGACATTTTTGCTGTCTCGCAGGGCTTGGGCAGCCCGTCGCAACAGGGCCACCCCCTTGGGATCGTCCTTATCTGTGAGCGTGGCCGCCCCAAATTGAAGCTGCACCGGCAGCGCTTGCCCATTCACCACAAAGGGATCCTGGATCAACCGCTGGCAGCAGCGCTCGGCAGCGATCTGGGCAGCGGCCAGAGTGCTCCCCGGCAGCACCACGATAAACTGGCCCTCGTCGTAGCAAAAGAGATCATCCCCCTCTCGCAAATTGTGGGCCAAGCGATCCGTAAACAGCTTGAGAAGAGCAGCCCGACCGCCGGCCTCCAGTCCTTGCCCCAGAGCAGCGAGGTTGGCCAAGCGCAGCACAAACAAACTGAGGGGATCCGATTGGGCACGGGCTTGGGCCACCCGCAACGGCAGGCGAGTAACCAGATCCTGCCGATTGCCCAAAGCAACCGAGCCAGAAGGAGATGAGACTTGTTTTTGTCCAGTCTGGAGCAGATATTGCTGGCGGCGGCTCTCCACAATGCGCAGCCCTGCCCGCACCCGCGTCAGCAGCTCCGCCGCCTGAAAAGGCTTAGAAAGAAACTCGTCGGCTCCGGCTTCTAAAGCCCGCTCCATGTTGTCGTTGCCCTCGCGGGCGGTCATGAGGATGTAGTACACCCAGGCATATTCGGGCGCTTGCCGCAACTGCCGGCACAGCTCTAGGCCGTCGAGAGCGGGCATGACCCAGTCGGCAATGATGAGATCTGGAGTTCGGCGGCGGATTTGTTCTAGGGCAGAAAGGCCATCCAGGGCATAGGAAATACTACAGCCCTGCTTGCCGAGAAAATTAGAGAGCATTTCCGCCACCATGTAGCTGTCATCCACGATCAGCACATGGGCCCGCAAGCTGTTGGCTTCGCCTTTGCTAGCGCCCAAGCTTGCCTGAGGGCCTTCAGACGTACCAGTGGCAGCAGCGCTCTCCAAATTGGGATCCACGGGCAAGCCAAAGCCAGATGAGAAGGAAATCCGGCAAACTTTCCAATGGTTTTCCATCGCCATTCTAGACGTAGGGATTGGCAGCCACTACCTAACTTTGCCGGGTTATTTTTTTGAGATTTTTGAAGTTTCGTAGTCATTCCCAACCCGAGGAAGAGGCTTCTAGGCGTTCCTCCCTCTCCCAGGGGGAATCCTTCTCTGCCCCAGCGAGAGGGAAGGCAGGGTTCGACGCGACTTCATGGCCGCCACAGGAACCTAGAAACGAATCTCGAGCGTGACTTGGGCGCGCACGGTTTGTTGTCCTCCCTCCACTGGCGTGGAGGCTGCCTGTAGGCGAGCATACTCCGCTCCACCCATGCCTGCCAGAGGAACTGGCGGCGCGATGTAGCCCTCGCTGTGAATTTGGATGCGCTCCACGGAACGGCTGCTCAGGTTCAAGGCCCTCAACACATCGTTGGCTTGACGTTGGGCATCTTCTACAGCCTGCCTTAAGGCACGGCTGCGCGCCTGCAGCAAGGTGGCCTCGTCGGCCCGGAAGCTGACTGATTCCACCTGGGTAGCTCCGGCGGCCACGGCTTCATCCAGCACTTGTCCGGCTCGGGCTATGGGCACCTCAAATTGCAAGCTGTTCTGCCCCTGTACCCCGCTCAGGCGGGGTGGGCTCTGCTGGTAGTCGTATTGGGGATAGAGGGAAATGCCGGTGGTCTGCAGGGCGCTCACCTGCAGCTCCTTGAGGCGGTTCACCAGCCGCTCCGAGCGCTCGGCCACCTGTTGCTGTACCGATTGCGCCGTCTCCCCTTGGAGCACCACCCCCAGCCGGATTACCGCAATGGAGGTTTCCACCGCAACAGATCCCTGGCCGGTTACCGTCAAAGTTCGGGATCCTTCACCGGGACTGGCCATCGCTCCTCCATTGCTGCCAAGCCCATTCCACACCAATAAGACCAGCGCCAGTCCCAAAGCCAGCCAGGGCATTCCCTTCAAGAATCCCAACTGCTCTTTTTTCCAGCCCTTGCTCCCTTCCATGCTTCATCCCCAACTTACTCCCACCGCTCTTCCATCTGGCTGGACAAAAGCCCCAGCCACCAGTGCCCTAGCCTCACCCAGACGTTGCGTTGCTGCCCACCGCTGCAACAGCCCCTGGCCCTGTCTAATTCCTAGGAACAGGGCAACGGCAACTGCTGCCCCCAGCAGGGCCAATGCCAGCTCAGACATAGGGATAGACAGCAAGGCTACTGGCCATCCTAATGAGAGTTGCTCCAAGGTTGGGATCCCTGGCTGCAAAAGTTAACCTTTGCCGCCTCAGCCACCCCCAAAAGAGCGATCTCCGCTCCTGCCCATAGGACGTATGATCGAGTCAGCGTGGTCAAAACTTGATTTATTGATTTGTTAAGGTCTTTTTGAGAATGGCCGAATCAAAACTGCGACAACTGCTGCACGATCTGGATGTTGAGCTGCAAAAAACCTCCGGCTTGGATGAAAGGCAGCGGCAGCACATTGCCGCCATCCGCCAGGAGGTGGAAGCCGTGCTGGCAGAGCTGGGATCCCCAACCAAGGGCCAACAAAACCCAGGGCGCAAAGCTCGCATTGGGGAAGCGCTGGCACTGTTTGAAACCTCTCACCCTAACCTCACGCTGATCCTGGAGCAGGTGATTGACACATTGGCAGGAATGGGTTTGTAGTTCCCGCGGTGGGTATCCAAGGGTTTCAGAATGAACGGCCAAGACCGCTTAGATCGAGTAGAACAACTCCTAGCTCAGGCAGCCGAGCAAACTGCTGCTAACAGCCGCGAGATCCAAGAGCTGCGCCAGGCCATTCGGGAAAGCCACGCCGAGCTGAGCGAGCAAAACGCCGCTCGCAGCCGGGAAATCGAGCAG
>NZ_JANSHG010000001.1:0-22496 GCF_047461555.1 Synechococcus sp. WC101 | reverse complement strand
ATCGAGCAGCTGCGCCAGGCCATTCGGGAAAGCCACGCCGAGCTGAGCGAGCAAAACGCCGCTCGCAGCCGGGAAATTGAGCAGCTGCGCCAGGCCATTCGGGAAAGCTATGAGCAAAACGTGGCTCAAGCGCAAGGCTTGAGAGACTTACAGGAAGTTGTCCGTGAGACCCGCTCGGACTTAGCACACTTGGCCGAATGGGCCGAGGAAGTAACTCAAGCTCTCATCACTCTCACTGCATTGCAACAAGAGCACGAACGCGCTATCCAGGCCATCAACCAGCGTCAGATCGAGAATGACCAGAGGTTTAACGTTCTCCTCGAAGAAGTGCGCTATCTTATTCGCAGACAGGGGCTAGATGGAAGCTCTTCTCCCCCTTCTGGTTGAGGAGGGGGATCCCTTCTAAGCAAAGCTCAGAGCTACAAGGACAGCTCTAGTCTTCATCCACTTCCCACTCCAACAGATGGGCATAAGGAGCCACCAGCTCGGGAGAGTAAAAGGCAATGGCCCGCAGGGTGTGCCAATCCTCCAGGCAGTCGAACACGTTGGGGTACTCGTTGCGCTCCAGACGCTCCGCAATGGCCGCCACATCGGCTGCAGTGAACTGGCGGGGATCCATGCCCTTGGGGAGGGCTTCTACTTTGGATCGGGCAGACATAGGCAGCCTGAACACGCTACAAGCCGATCTTAGCCTCTCGGCCCGACGCCCCCTGGCCGAAACCACGAATTTGTAGAGGTTCTACACAATGCAGGCTGGGTATCTGCCTTGCCTAGCGGAGGAGCTCGGCGTCCAAAACAGGCTCTGTCTGGGTAACGCGGTAATAGCCAGCCTGGGTGCGGACCGAGGCTTGGTAGGGGCTGGGCAAATCCAGCGAGCGCAAGGGCGGGATGTTGGTGCGCTGGTTCAGCAAAGTGGTGAAGAAGGCGGTGGTTCGCCGGGCCTGGGAGCGCACTACCTCTTCAGGGAAAACCACCGGATCCGCATCTCTGCCCCTATCCAGCAGGATCGCATCCAGGGCATCCCCCACCGGGTAAGAAGGATAGGCAATTTGGGCAAAAACAGCCCCCGCCGGGATCCCGGCGGCCAGACAGCCCAGAACAATCGCCAGGGTTAGACGCATGTGCTGTAGTTCCTCCTACGCTACTGTAGTTCGTTCCTCAACACCGGAAAAAGCAGAAGCTGGGCGTTGCCCACCAACCTTGACCCCCGGGGAGCCTACCTCTTGACCGGCAGCTAAGGCGGATTCTACCCGAAAGACTTCGGTTGACAACGGTTGCAGCCCCCAACATGACACGGGATCCCCCTGCCGACTAGGATCGGGATGCACTGTTTGAGAACCGTTGCCTGTGAGTGTTCGCGTTCGCCTTGCCCCTAGCCCAACTGGCAACTTGCACATCGGCACCGCCCGGACGGCGGTGTTTAACTGGCTCTACGCTCGCCGCCACGGTGGCCAGTTCATTTTGCGCATCGAAGACACCGACCGCGAGCGCTCTTCCCCCCGCTACACCCGCAACATCTTAGCAGGGCTAGCCTGGCTGGGACTGGATTGGGATGAGGGGCCCATCTACCAGTCCAACCGCATCGCGCGCTACCAAGCGGTGGTGCAGCAGCTTTTGGACCAGGGGCTGGCTTACCGCTGCTATGTCAGCGAGGTGGAGCTAGAAGCAATGCGCGCTGCGCAGAAGGCCGCCGGCAAGGCTCCCCGCTACGATAACCGCCACCGCTTTCTCACTGAGGAGCAGCGACGGGCCTATGAAGCCGAGGGTCGGCAGCCGGTGATCCGTTTCAAGATCGAGGAGCCCCTGGAGGTGTCGTGGGTGGATCTTATCCGCGGCCCCATTACCTGGAACACCCAGGATTTGGGGGGAGACATGGTGATCGCGCGGGCGGATGGCTACCCTCTCTACAACCTGGCAGTGGTGGTGGACGACATCGACATGGGCATCACCCATGTCATCCGTGGCGAAGACCATATCGGCAACACGCCTAAGCAGATCTTGCTCTACCGCGCTCTGGGTCATGAACCGCCGCAGTTTGCCCATTCTCCCCTGATCCTGAATCCAGAAGGGAAGAAGCTCTCCAAGCGGGATGGGGCAACCTCGGTGGCGGAGTTTCAGCAGATGGGCTTCTTGCCGGAAGCTCTCAAGAATTACTTGGCTTTGCTCAGTTGGTCGCCTCCCGATGGGGAAGAGATCTTCTCGTTGGAAAAGGCGGCTACGATGTTTGACTTCGACCGGGTCAACCGGGCTGCCGCTCGTTTTGATTGGGACAAGCTCAACTGGATCAACAGCCAGTACATCAAGCAGCTCTCCCCGGCAGAATTGGTGGAGCGGCTGACACCCTTTTGGCAGGCGGCGGGGTTTGACCTGGGATCCGTGCCGGATCCCACTTGGCTGGAAGAGGTGGCCTGCCTAATCGCCGAGGGCATCGACCGCCTGACGGAGGCTCCTCCCCTGAGCCGCTTTTTGTTTCAAGAGCCCCTCAGCTACTCGTTGCCGGCTCTGGAACAGTTGCGCCTGCCGGGGGTGGCGGAAGCGATGGCCGCCATGGCCACCACGTTGGCTGCTGCTGAGTTGCCCCAGCCAGTTTCCGCGGATAGCCTAAAACCGCTGGTGGAAGAGGTGGCCAAAAGCCAGGGGATGAAAAAGGGCCTGCTGCTGAAAAGCTTGCGGGCCGCCCTGACAGGGGATCTGCAGGGGCCGGATTTGATGGCCTCTTTTGCGCTGTTGCAGCGGCGGGGCTGGGCTTTGGGGCGGCTGGAGGCGGTGCAGAAGGTGGTTGCCTGAGTTCAGGCTGTTGGAGTTGACTTTTCTATTGCTTGCTGCTATGCCTTTGCAGGCTTTTGTCGATCCGGATTCCACTTTCTTGATCCAGCTTCAGGCTGCCAACCAAATCGTTCAGGAACTGGTGCTGCTCTCTTCGCAAGAGGCTTCAGAAGCGGCGGAGCCGGAGGTGTGGGAGCAAGGCCTGCTCAAGTTGGCTCAAACCCTAGTGCACCAGATGGTGAGCCGCCTGGGCGTGGCCTCTGCTCGCCTCTGGTTTTTCGACCCGCAAGAGGGTTGCTTTCGGTCGGTGGCCCATGCTGGCCTGCTCAGCCCTGCCCACGCCCAAATTGAGCGAATCTACCCCGATGACAGCCCCATGGGGCATGTGGTCCAGCAAGGGTTGCCCCTCTTGAGCAACAACCCGGATCAAGAGGTCTGGATGCCTGCCCCGGAGTGGGTGAGGGCCAATGGCCTGCGGGGCTTTGTCGCCTACCCAATTAACCGCGGGGAGGAGCGGCTGGGCGCTTTGGCTCTGCTGAGCCGGACACCCTTGGAGGCCAGCTTTGTAGAAGTGGTGAAGTTTCTTTGTTCCTATACGGCCAGCGCCATTATCAATGCCAAGCTGCTGGAGCGCAGCCGCCGACAGGCGGTGCGGGAGGCGTTGCTCAACCGCATCACCAGCACTGTCCACCGCTTTCTGCAGTGGGATCAAATCGTCAGCACTGCCCTGAAGGAGCTGCAGCACGCCTTTCTCTCGAAAGGGGTGAAGGGGCTGAGCCGCTGTTGTTTTTACAGTATCAACCCGGATCAGGAGACGGTTCAGGTCACCCACGAGGCCCTAAGCCCTGGGCTGGCCCCGTCCCTGGGGCAGGTGTACCGGATCCAAGACTTTGGCTCGCTGTGCGAGCGGTTGCAGGAGGGGCAGGTGGTGCAAATAGCCCTGCATATGCAGCCGGCTCAGGAACATCTGTTGCCGCCGCAGGGACTGGCCGCTTTCCAGGCGCTACAGGCTCGCTCGGCGGTGCTGATCCCGTTGCAAGCGGTGGGCTCAGCAGGAGCCGGGCTGGGGGAAGCCGGCGGCAGGGATCCGCAGACGGGCCGATCCGACTTGGCTGCTGCGCCAGGGGGGATGATCGGGCTGCTGGGGGTATACCTAACTACACCCCACCCCTGGCAGCCGGAGGAGATTGACCTGTTGCGCTCGGTGGCCTACCAACTGGCGATTGCCCTAACTCGTTCCAGCCTGTTTGAGCGGGCCCATCGGCAGGCGGAACGGCTGGCGCTGTTGCACTCGATCACAGCGGCAATTCGCTCCAGCCTGGAGCCCACCACTCTCTTCCACGCGATTACCCAGCAGATTGGTGCGGCTTTTCAGGCGGATGTGTGTATCTTGGCCCTTTGGCAGCCGGAACAGGAGATGCTGCATCCTGTGGGCATCTATGCGCCGGAGCTCACCCCTGCCGTGCGCGTGAGCGGGACGGAGCCCTTGCTGGATGCCCCGCTGACGGGATCCCTCCAGAAGCCCTGGCCGGAGCCGGGGATCCCGCTGGAATTGTCGGAAACGGTTCAGGCCAAGTTGCGCTTGGCAGCCAGCCTGCTGACCACCTTGAAGGAGCCGGTGGTGGTGCCGGATGACTTGAAGCCGCAGCGGCAGGGAAGCGGGCTGTTGTGGGTGCCTTTGTTTGCCTCTGACCAGCCGCAGCGACAACAGGAAGTGTTGGGGGGTATTGCCCTGCTGCGCTACCCTCACGGCGGATCCCCCTGGCAGCCGGAGGATCTGGAGTTGGCGGAAGCCGTGGCCGAGCAGGCGGGGATCGCCCTCCAACAGGCGCAACTTTACGAGCAAACCCGCATCTCGGCCCAGCGGGAAAGCTTGTTGCGCCAGGTCGCCCAGCGCCTCAGCGGCACCTATGATCCCCACCAAGTGGTAGAGATTGCCCTCGAGGGCATGGCGGAAGTTTTGCAGGTCGATCGCTGTACTTTTGTGGCGCCGCGGAGCGGCTATGGGCCGAGCGCCCAACAGCCTGCAGCGGCTCCAGAACCCCTCGCCATTCTTCAGGAATACCGCCGTCAGCCGGGGATCCCTTCCCAGGTGGGGCAGACGTTGACCCCTGAGCTGAGCCAGCTCATTTGGGTAAGTTGCTACACCCATCTGGACACGCTGCTGATCCCCGATGTCCAAACCTTTCCGCTGCCCCTTCCCACCCGCCAGACGCTGTTGCAGAAGGGCATCCGCTCCCTACTGTGTGTACCTCTGGTTACCGATGCCAACCAGATTGCGGGTGTGCTCTGCGCCTCCATTCCGCCCCTGGCGACGGCAGGCCGGAAGCCTCCAACTGCCGATACTGCCCCCGAAGCCGCCGGATTTGCCCCTGCAGATAGGGACTTGGTGGAAGCGCTGGCGGACATTGCGGCAGTGGCGCTGCAGCGGGCCTCCTTCTACGAGCAGGTTCGCCGTCAAGAGGCGACGGCAGCAGCCTTGCAAGGGCTGACCGAGGGGCGAGAGGCGGAAAGTCGTCGCCTGGCCGCCGATCTGCACGATCAGACCCTAGCGGATCTGGGAGCTCTGTCTCGTCAGATTCAGGAGCTCGCCGGCGATCCGACCCTCAGCCCTGCCGGCCAGGCTCAGCTACGCGTCATGAGCGTCCAACTGCAGGAGACCATGGCCGAGTTGCGGGGGATCGTCGAGGATCTGCAGCCGCTGGCCATGCGGGCTTTTAACCTGGGCCCGGCTCTGCGCAGCCTTCTGGAACGGGCGGCCCAGCGTTCTCCTGACCCGCTTCTCACCCGCTTCGACAACCGCGCCGATGGCCTGCTCTCCCGTCTCAGCCCTGCCTGCCAAAGCAACATCTTTCGGATCGTGCAGGAGGCGCTGAACAACATCGTCAAACACGCAGGGGCACGGCGCATCGACATCACCATTCAGCCCAAGGTTCAAGCCGGTAGCGGCGCAGAGGAGCCTTCTGTCAATCCCGAAGCCCCTTACACCCACCTGGAGCTGAAGATCATCGACGATGGCCGTGGCATGCCGGAGTTCAACGGTGGGATCGATCCCGATCAGAAACCTGGCCACGGCCATGGATTGCTCAACATGCGCTACCGAGCCGAGCTAATCGGGGCAACCATCACCTGGCGCAACCGCCGCTTGGGTAGCGGCACAGTGGTGGAGCTGCAGATCCCTTTGCCCCCCCCTTCCTAAGCTTGCCCGGAGAACCCCCGCAGAACCTCCTCAGGATGGCAGTTTGCCTCAGGGATCCAGTCTCGTCGCCTTTGCCCCCGTCGTTCGGCAGGGAGCAACCCGCCCCTCAAGGCCGGGGAACCGCAGCGGCATGCCGGTTGGAGTCCAGAAATGCAAGGGCGCCACGCGCAAGATGGATGGCCTCATGCCTCGGTTCGCCGACCGACCACAGCGTAAAAGGGATCCCCGCCGGCCAAAAGGGCAAGCCAACCCAGGGGAGCAGGCCGCTGGATCACCTCGACGATCTCGAATCCCGGCACCGACTCAAAATAGCGCTTGACCAGCTCCACCCGCTCTGCTTCCGAGCCATCCCGCCAGGCCTGGATGGCCTTCTGGAAAAACATGCGATTGGAGAAGCTGACAATGAAAAGGCCCTGGGGCTTGAGGATGCGATGCACCTCGGCAAACACCTGCTCCGGCTGCTGCAGGTATTGCACCGAAACCGCGTTCAGCGCTGCATCAAAAGTGCAGTCCGGGAAGGGCAGAAGCGGGTTTTGGTTGAGGTTCTGGACGAAGAAATGGTCAAGCCGGGGGTTGGCGGCCAGTTCCTGAGCATTCATCCCATGCCCTTCCACATGGGCAAAGTTCATCTCCGGCGGCAGGTGGGAAACCCAACTGCTCATTAGATCGAGAATGCGGCTCTGAGGCCGCAAATACTCGCGGTAGAGATCGGTGAGCTGGCCGATGAAGCCGGCATCCACATGGGTTACGAAGCGGGGATAGTCGTAAAAGAGGGCATCGTCGCTGGGATCCAACTTGGAGCGCTGCCAATCTTCAAGAACCGCCATGGCCAAAATCTGTTGCAAAGCTTAATCAAAGCTAACATTCTGGAACTCCCTCGAGGGGAGCAGGCGTGATAGCGTAGCAGGGCGACGGTGGCCATTTTCCGAGGGACTTCTTGCCGTGATGTCTGCCTCTTACGCTTCCGCTACAGCTCGCTCCTCTTCTGCCGCTGGCTTTGACCTGCGCGACTATGTAACCGAACTGCAGCTCCACATGGCCCTGCAGGCCCGCAGCCTCACCCCTCCTCTACATCTCTCGCCAGCAAAGGACAGCCCTCTGGCCCTGGTGCAGCAAGCGCAGGCAGAGCTAGAGAAGTCCGTCTCCCGCCAGTGGCTTTGAGGGGCACAGCCTGGGCAAAATGCTCAGGCCAAACTCTTGCGCAGCACCCCCTGCACCAGCAGCACTGACACCACCACAAACCCTGTCAAGAGCCCCAGGGATCCCGCCAGGGTGAGTTCGCCCCAGGGGGCCTGCAGCACCACATCGGCAAAGCTCCAGGTGCTGCTGCGATAGACGTGGCGAATCGGCTCGATGGCAAAGGTGAGCGGGTTGAGGCTGGCCACCCAGCGAAGCCAGGTGGGCATAAAGCTGAGGGGAGCCAAAGCGGTGCTGGAAAAGATCAGCGGCAGATTCACCAAAAAGATAAAGGCCAGCAACTGCTGGTGCCCCGGCATGGCAAAGGCCAGGCCCAAGCTCAGGGCGGTGAAACCCAAGACCAACAGGCCCACGATCAACGCCACCACCGCCAAGCCCGGCCCGTCCGGGATCCCGCCGCCGAGGACGTAGTCTGCCCCCACGATCACCACCGTCTGCAGCAGCGCCAAGCTGACGATGAACAGGCTAGAGGCCAGCACAATGGAAAAGCGAGAGGTGAGGGGAGCCACCAGCAATCGGTTTAAAAATCCGAACTCCCGGTCGAAAATCACCGGCACACCGGCGTTCAAGGCCCCGCCAAAGGCCGTAAACACGATCACGCCTGCCCCCAAAAACTGGGTGTAGTTTTGTCCGGCCCCGAAAATGCCGGCAGGGGCATTCTGGAACAAGGCCCCGAACAAAATCAGCCAGAGCAGCGGCTGGATGATGCCGACCAGCAGGGTGGCGGGGCGACGCTGCAATTGGATAAACAAGCGGCGGGCGAGGGCAAAGGTCTCCTGCCAAAAGTCGGCTGTAAATAGAGGAATCGGGTTGGATTGGATGGGGGAAGCGGCAGAGGTCATACCAAGGCTCCTGCAATGTTGCGATCAATAATCATCAATGCAATCTTCAATCGATCAATCAATATCAATGGAGCTTTGTACATATCAGCTTGTAATCAGTATGGCTCAATTGGGGAGTTAGGGATCGACGTGGGGAACCGTTGCATTGCTCTTGAAAATGAAGTTACTTTTTCTTTTTGCCCAGGTTGGCTTCGGCGGCAGCCAGCTCCGCATCCAGGAGGGTTTGCCCGGTTGCCGCCAAATACACGTCATCCAAGCTGGGGCGAGATTGGCTGCTGCTAAACACCTCCAGCCCATGGGCCTCGAGGTGGGCGCGGATCTGGCTGAGGGGATCCTCCCCGTTGCGCTGCACCACCAGGTTGAGGGCGTTGCCCTGGGCGCTGTTGATCACCACTTTTTGGACAAAGGGCAGGGATCCCAGCAGTTCGGCCCCCCGTTGGGCCAGTTCTGGCGGCGCAAACTCCTGCAGCTTGACGGTGATGCGCTCGCCGCCGACGCGGGCTTTTAGCTCTTCTGGGGTGCCTTCGGCAATCACCTTGCCGCGGTCGATGATGGCCACCCGGTCGGCCAATAGGTCGATCTCCTCCAGGTAATGGCTGCTGAGCACCACTGTAACGCCGGTGTTCTTGAGCTGGCGCAGGAAGTCCCAGATGGCCTGCCGGCTGGGAACGTCTAGGCCCACCGTGGGCTCGTCCAAAACCAACACCTGGGGCTGGTGCAGCAGTCCTGCCGCCAGATCGAGGCGTTTGCGCAAGCCGCCGGAGTAGGTGCCGATGCGTTGGTCGGCCCGGTCGGCCAGCCCCAGTAATTCGAGGACGGTGGCAATCCGCTCTTGGGCCAAGGGCCGCGGCAGGTGGTAGAGATCGGCCTGCAACTGCAACAATTCTCGCCCCGTCAGCACCTTATCCAAAGCCACCTCCTGGGCAACAAAGCCCAGCTTTTCGCGTACTGCCTTGGGATTTTCGTTGACGGGGATCCCGCACACCTCGATCCGGCCTGCGTCGGGGCGCAGCAGGGTGCACAGGCAGTGCAGGGTGGTGGTTTTGCCGGCGCCGTTGGGGCCGAGAATGCCGTAGATCTGGCCGGGCTCTACTTGGAAGGAGACATCGGCCACGGCCACTGTGGAGCCGTAGCGCTTCTGGAGTTGTTCTACCAAGACTGCAGGGGTATCTGACATGGGCATCCACCTTTCGCTTCCTCTAAGCTATCAAGCCGGCTCAGGAGAAAGGAGAACCCCATAGGGATGGTGGGATCCAAACCGAAGCTCAGGATATAGTGGTTCAGGCGACGCTGGGGGGCTGCAGGTGGATTTTCGCCGATTTCCCGCTCAGCCCGGTCGCCAATCTCTGTTGTGGGGAGAAGATGAATGGTGAAGCCAAAGCTTGCCTGCCGGCCTGCGCATCCCACCTGTGCGGGCCCGACTTCCCCTGTTCAATCTCCTATCCCAAATCTCGTCAAACCTAGACTGGGATCTTTGGCAGCTGGGGCGATCTTGGCGCTCGGCCTGGTCGGCTGTGGCGAGGCGACAACGCCGCTTAGCCCGCTGGAAAATGCCTTTCTGCGGGCCGACGACTTTGAAATTACAGGGGGATCCCCGACAGCGGGCGCGGTGGGGCCCTACTTGCAGTTCAACGTGCGGCGGCAGCGGGACAACCAGATCTTGAATCGCCCCTTCAACGTCTATGTGGAGAATGCGGGGCTGGCGGAAGGGCGGTCTCCTCTGGTCGATACCCAAAACCGCCCCATCCTGCTCCAACGCTCGGTGGCTTTTTTGGGCAACGGCCTGGACTTGAACAGAGATGGCCAGCCGGATCCGCCTCCCAGAGAACCCCCCAGCCTCAATAGCGGCCCGCTGCTGCCCTATGCGCCGCCCAACAATTGGCAGACGCGGGCCGTCCTCGCCTACGTCCCCGGCCAGGCCAACATCCCTGGACGGGGTCCTAGCGATCGCTTTGGCCTCTACTTCTCCTCCATCCTGCCCTACAGAGGGCAGCTCCGCTTCCGCGCCCGCGACGAGCTGGGCAACGCCCCTGCCCGCCTCTTTGAGATTACTTATCCCCCAGCACCCAGCCGGGCCAATGTCACTGTCACCTTGACCAACGTCAGCGCCAGCGCCCAGGAACCCGTGCTCATTGCCATCTGCAACCAGTTGGGAGCTGCTGCCGTGGTGGGCTTGCGGAGCGGCACCTTTACCGAGCTAGTGGATCTTTTGCCAGCCCCCGGTCTGCCGCTGGAGCCCAGCTTGAGTGAGCCCATCCGCTACGTGGCCGAGGCCTATCAGTTCAACCGCCAGCAAGCTGTCATCCGCGTCTCCCAGAATCCTGCGGATCCCAGCCGCATGAGCGTCCCCCTCTTGGGATCCGAGGGCGCAACCGGCAGGGCAGATTTAACCCTGGTGAGCTCCACCGATGACCGGCTCACCTGCTTCAACGACCGGCTCTCCGATCTGCGAAATACATTTTCCGACTTCTTCAGATAACAGTTAATGGCAGTTCTCCACATGGCCGGTTGGCGGCAAGCGAAGCCAGCGCCAGCTGAGGCATACCCTCTGGTTGTCCCAGATCGTCCAAAGTCTGCCGAAGAAGCTGGCAGAAAAACTGGAAAAATCTGTTCGTAGCGAGCCTTTTTTGGCTTTCTTCGCTTATCCGATTGTCCTATCGGCAAAATCCAGCTTGACTTGGGGCTGACCCCTTTTCCTGCCGGATTGGATTGCGATATGCTAGTTTCCCAACTCTAAAGCGTGATTCATTCCAAGCCGTTTTTCCCCATGAATCCCCATCGCTCCCAGGTCTCGGTTCCCATCCTGCAGGAAAGCTGGCACTTTCAAGAGCGGGATGCCTGTGGCGTTGGGTTTTTGGTGGATCGCCAGGGGAGAGCCAGCCACGAGCTGCTGCAAAAAACCCTCCAAGCTCTCGCCTGCATGGAGCACCGCGGCGGCTGCGGCGGCGACAACCAAAGCGGCGATGGGGCCGGCATTGCCACAGCCATTCCCTGGCAACTGCTGCAGGCAGAGAGGGACGAGATCCGGGCTTGGGATCCCGGCCGCAGCGCGGTGGGCATGGTGTTTTTGCCTCAGGCTCCCGCCGAGTGCCAGGCAGTGCGCCAGCTCATCGACGACTACTTGGCCACCAGCGAGTGGGGGCGGCCCCTCTGGCGCCAGGTGCCAGTCAATCCAGACTGCCTGGGGCCGATGGCGCGGCAAACCCTGCCTTCTATCTGGCAGATGCTTCTCACCCATCCCAGGCTGGCGGGAGATGAGCTGGAGCGGCAGCTCTATCTGCTGCGGCGGCGTCTGCGGCGGCAGGTGGAAAGCCGGTTTGGCTTTTATTCCATCTATTTTGCTTCTCTCTCCTGCCGGCTGATTGTCTACAAAGGCATGGTGCAATCGGCGGTGCTGGGCCAGTTTTACCGCGATCTGCACAACCCCCTCTACACCACCGCCTACGCCACCTATCACCGCCGCTTCAGCACCAACACCTTGCCCCGCTGGTCGCTGGCCCAGCCCTTCCGCTACCTCTGCCACAACGGCGAGATCAACACGTATCTCGGCAACGTCAACTGGATGGCTGCCCGCGAGCCCACCCTGGCCCATCCCCTCTGGGGCGAGGCCATCGAGGAGCTCAAACCCGTCATCGATCCCGGCAGCAGCGACTCAGCGGGCCTGGACGCGGTCTTTGAGCTCTTGATCGCGTCGGGCTACTCCAGCCAGCAGGCGATGATGGCGCTGATCCCGGAGGCCTACCGCCACCAGCCGGAGCTGCAAGATCGCCCGGAAGTGGTGGACTTCTACGAGTTCTTCGCCGGCCTGCAGGAAGCGTGGGACGGGCCGGCTATGGTGGTCTTCTGCGACGGCAAAACCATTGGCGCCACCCTGGATCGCAACGGCTTGCGCCCGGCCCGCTATGCCCTCAGCCGCGATGGGTTGCTGGTGGTGGCTTCAGAGGCCGGGGTGGTTCCGCTGCCGGAAGCCGAGATCCTGGAAAAGGGGCGGCTGGGGCCGGGGCAGATGCTGACGGTGGATCTGCAAAGTGGCCAGCTTTACAAAAACTGGGAGATCAAAACCCAGGTGGCAGCTCAGCACCCCTATGGGGAGTGGTTAAGGGCTCACCGCGTTCAGCTGGCTAGCCAAGACTTTGAGAACGCCCCGCAGCTTACCGAAGAGCAGCTGCTCCAACTGCAAACTGCCTGCGGCTACTCCTCGGAAGATGTGGAGATGATCATCGAGGAAATGGCCGCCACAGGCAAAGAGCCGGTTTTCAGCATGGGGGACGACGCGCCGCTGGCAGTGCTCTCCACCCAGCCCCACCCCCTTTACGACTACTTCAAGCAGCGCTTTGCCCAGGTAACCAACCCGGCTATTGATCCCCTGCGGGAGAGCCTGGTGATGTCTTTGGAGGTGTACCTGGGATCCAAAGGCAACCTGCTGGAGATTCGCCCAGAGCATGCCCGTCTGCTGCACTTGCGCAGCCCGGTGCTCAACGAGGCGGAGCTGGCCGCCCTGCAGCAGACGCCTTTTCCCTGCCGCACGCTGCCGATCCTCTACCCGGTGGCCGCTGGGCCAGCAGGGCTGGCCGCCCAGGTGCAAGCCCTCTGTCAAGAGGCGGCGCAAGCGGTGCGGGAGGGAGCAGAGATCTTAATCCTCTCGGATCGCGGCCTGAGCGCCGAGCAGGCCTTGATCCCGCCTCTGCTGGCCGTGGGGGCCATCCACCATCACCTCATCCAGGAGGGGCTGCGCCTGTGCGCTTCCCTGGTGGTGGAGACAGCCCAGTGCTGGAGTACCCACCACTTTGCCTGTCTAATTGGCTACGGGGCCAGCGCCGTCTGTCCCTACCTGGCCTATGAGGCGGTGCGCCAGTGGTGGCACAAGCCCAAGACGCAAACCCAAATGGCCGCCGGCAAGCTGCCCCAGCTCTCTCTGGCCGAAGCTCAACTGAAGTACCGGGCAGCTATCGAGGCGGGCTTGCTCAAGATCCTCTCCAAGATGGGCATTTCCCTCCTCTCCAGCTACCACGGGGCCCAGATCTTCGAGGCCATCGGCCTCAGCCAAGAGGTGATCGATCTGGCCTTCCGCGGCACGGTGTCGCGGGTGGGGGGGATGACGCTGGCGGATCTGGCCCGCGAGGGCATGGCCAATCACCAGCGAGCCTTCCCCCAGCTCACCTCGAAAAAGCTGGAGAACTTTGGCTTCATCCAAGCGCGGCCCAAGGGGGAATACCACATCAACAGCCCGGAGATGGCCAAGCTGCTCCACAAGGCCATTGCCTCAGGCCAGCCCGACCACTACGAGATCTACCGGACCTATCTGCGGGGCCGCACCCCCACAGCCTTGCGGGATCTGCTGGACTTTCGCAGCGACCGGGATCCCATTCCCCTGGAGGAGGTGGAGCCGGCCACCGAGATCTTCAAGCGCTTTGCCACGGGGGGAATGTCGCTGGGGGCCCTCAGCCGCGAGGCCCACGAGACCCTGGCCATTGCCATGAACCGCATCGGCGGCAAGTCCAACTCCGGCGAAGGCGGGGAAGATCCGGAGCGCTACATCCCCATCACCGATGTAACACCCGAGGGGACCTCGGCGCGCTTTCCTCACCTTAAGGGCCTGCGCATGGGGGACAACGCCAGCTCGGCGGTGAAGCAGGTGGCTTCGGGCCGCTTTGGCGTGACGCCGGAGTACCTGCTCAACGCGCGGCAAATCGAGATCAAAATTGCCCAGGGGGCCAAGCCGGGCGAAGGCGGACAGCTGCCCGGCAAAAAGGTCAGCCCCTACATCGCCAAGCTGCGCCGCTCCAAGCCGGGGGTGACCCTGATCTCGCCGCCGCCCCACCACGACATCTACTCGATTGAGGATCTGGCGCAGTTGATCTTCGATTTGCATCAGGTTAACCCGCAGGCGCAGGTGTCGGTGAAGCTGGTGGCGGAGGTGGGCATCGGCACCGTGGCGGCGGGAGTGGCCAAGGCCAATGCCGACATCATCCAGATCTCCGGCCACGAGGGGGGCACAGGGGCCTCTCCCCTGAGCTCCATCAAACATGCGGGGGCACCCTGGGAGCTGGGCCTGGTGGAGGTGCATCATGCTCTCTTGGAAAACGGCCTGCGGCAGCGGGTAATTCTGCGGGTGGACGGCGGCATTCGCACCGGCTGGGAAGTGGTGATGGCGGCCATGCTGGGGGCAGAGGAGTTCGGCTTCGGGACAGTAGCCATGATTGCCGAGGGGTGCATCATGGCGCGGGTGTGCCACACCAACAACTGCCCGGTGGGGGTGACCAGCCAAAAGGAAGAGCTGCGCAAGCGCTTCCCTGGCACTCCGGACCAGGTGGTGACCTTCTTCGCCTTTGTGGCCGAGGAAGTGCGCCAGATCCTGGCCCGGCTGGGCTACCGCTCCCTGGAGGAGGTAATTGGGCGGGTGGATCTGCTCTGCCCCCGCGCCGATGTGGCTTTGGCGAAAACCCAGTCCTTGAATTTGGAGTGTCTGCTGCGAACTCCGCCGGGCTTTGATCCCCACAAGCGCCCAGAGTGGCTGGAGCACGAGCCGGTGCACTCCAATGGCCCGGTGCTGGATGACGCCATCTTGGCCCGGCCCGAGGTGCAAAAGGCCATCGAGACCTGCGGCGCGGCCGTGCTGGAGCTGCCCATCGCCAACACCGACCGCTGCGTGGGCGGGCGCATTGCCGGCACCCTGGCTCGGCGGTATGGGGATGCGGGCTTTGCCCAGCAGGGGGGGCTGTTGGATCTGCGCTTTGTGGGCACAGCCGGCCAGAGCTTTGGGGCCTTTACCCTGGCGGGCATGCGCCTGACCCTGACGGGAGAAGCCAACGACTACGTGGGCAAGAGCATGTGCGGCGGTGAAATTGTCATTCTGGCTCCCCCAGAAGCCCCGCGGGATCCGGCGGAAAATGTAATCCTGGGCAACACCTGTCTGTACGGGGCCACGGGCGGATCCCTGTTTGCCAACGGCCAGGCGGGGGAGCGCTTTGCCGTGCGCAACTCCGGCGCCCAGGCGGTGATCGAGGGATCCGGCGACCACTGCTGCGAGTACATGACCGGCGGTGTGGTGGTGGTGCTGGGGCGGGTGGGCCGCAACCTGGGGGCGGGCATGACCGGCGGCCTGGCCTACGTGCTCGATGAAGAGGGCAACTTCCCCGCCAAGGTCAACGGCGAGATCGTGCGCATCCAGCGGATACAGACGGCGGCGGCGGAAGCGCAACTGAAGGGCCTGATCCAAGAGCACTACCGCCGCACCCATTCCCCCAAAGCCGAGCGCATCCTGCAGAACTGGGAGCGCTACCTGCCTCTGTTTTGGCAGGTGATCCCGCCTTCGGAGGAGGGGAGTGAGCTGACGGATCCGGCGCGATCCCAGCCGGCGGCGGTGCAGTCGTAGGGGGTTGTGGGGCCTGTCGGTAACACTTCTTATCCCCCCGCCGGCCACAAGGGCTGGTAAACTGCGAGAGTATACTGGCCTTTTCATCCTGTAACCCCTATGAGTTCCACTTTGCGAGCTGCCCAAACCCAGGCGCGAGTGCCCACCGAGACCATCCTGACGCCGCGCTTCTACACTACCGACTTCGAGGCCATCGGCAAGATGGGGTTAGGCGATCGAGAGGCCGACTTCCGGGCCATCTTGGAGGAGTTTCGCGCCGACTACAACCGCCACCACTTCGTCCGCGGCGAGGAGTTCAACCAAGATTGGGAAAGCCGGCTCGATCCGGAGGCGCGGCGGCTGTTTGTGGAGTTTTTGGAGCGCTCCTGCACGGCGGAGTTCTCCGGCTTCCTCCTCTACAAGGAGCTATCCCGCAGGCTGAAGGAGACCAACCCGGTCTTGGCTGAGTGCTTTGCCCTGATGAGCCGCGATGAAGCTCGCCATGCCGGCTTCCTCAACCGCGCCATGGGCGATTTCAACATGGCCTTTGACTTGGGCTTTTTGACCAAGCACAAGTCCTACACTTACTTTGCGCCCCGCTTTATCTTCTACGCCACCTATCTCTCCGAAAAGATCGGCTACTGGCGCTACATTCTCATCTACCGCCACCTGGAGGCTCACCCCGAAAACCGCGTTTACCCAATCTTCAACTTCTTCAAGAACTGGTGCCAGGACGAGAACCGCCACGGCGATTTCTTTGCCCTCATGCTCCTGAGCCAGCCGCGGCTGCTCGAGGGGTGGGTGGCGGAGCTGTGGTGTCGCTTCTTCCTGCTGTCGGTGTTTGCCACCATGTACCTCAACGACGTGGGCGAGCGCCCAGGTTTCTACCGCCTCCTGGGCCTGGATCCGCACACCTACGACATGGAGGTGATCTACAAGACCAACCGCGAGGCGGCCAAGGTCTTCCCGGTGGTGCTGGATGTGGAGAACCCCGAGTTTGTGCGCCGGCTGCAGAAGTGCGTGGCCAACAACGCCAAGTTGAGGGAGATTGCCCGCGGAGCTGGGCCCTTCAAGAGCCTGCGCAAGCTGCCTCTTTACCTCAACAACGCCTACCAGTTCCTGCGGCTGTTCCTGCTCAAACCGCGCAAAGCTGGCTTTTACTTGTGGGAGCAGCCGGAGCCTCGGTTTGAAGGAACGGCTGTTTCCGCTTGAGCCGTTTTGACTCCAGCTCCCTATTGGTAAGCCTCGTGGGTTAGCCATGAACATCGCCGCCGAGATTACGCCCCTCTTTTTGTTGGGAACGCTGGCGTTTTTGGGTTGGGGCTTCTGGCGAGCCCGCCGGCGGGGATCCCTGGCCGTCTGGGTGTGGTTACAGGGATCCCTGCTCCTTTTGCCGTGGGTGGTCTTTCTGGGGCTGCTGTTGCTGGGGATCTACCTCAACTTCGCCGGCTTCCTGCTGCTGTTGCTGGTGTTCACGGGGCTCTACATTGCCGTGGGGCGCAAAACCCGTCAGTTGGCCCAGCAGGAGCTGCAGGCGCGGCGGCAGCAGTTGGCCCAGATGGAGGAGCGGCAGGAAATCCCCTCGGAAGGGGCTGGGGAGACGCCTGCCGAGCAGCCTTTGGTCTTGCGGGGCATCTCTGCGGAAGATTTGCAGGCCATTCAGTCCATCTTCAGCCTGGACACCTTTTTTGTGACTGAGACCATCCCCTATGGGGAGGGGGCGATCTTCAAGGGCAACCTACGGCGGGAGGCGGAGGGGGTGGTGCCGCTGCTGCAGGAAAGGCTAAGGGAGCGGCTGGGCAGCCGCTACCAACTGTTTTTGGTGGAAGATGCCTCAGAAAAGCCGGCGGTGGTGGTCTTGCCAGATGAGATTGTTAACTACCGCACCTCGAGGGGAGCCCAGATTCTGGCAGCAGGCCTAATGCTGGCTAGCTTTCTGGCCACTTTGGAGGTGGGGGCCAACCTGTTCGGCTTCCGGCTGTTGGATGCGCCGGGGCGCTGGGTGGAGGCCCTGCCGGTGGCAGCCGGGATCTTCGCCATCTTGCTGGTGCACGAGACCGGACACCGCTGGATGGCGGGCAAGTACGGGGTGCGCCTCAGCCCGGCTTTTGTTATCCCCAGCTTGGGCATTGGCACGCTGGGATCCCTAAACCGCATCCAGTCGCCGGTGCCCAACCGCAAGGCCCTGTTCGACATCGCCTTTGCCGGCCCGGCGGCGGGCGGCCTCCTTTCCTTGGTGGTGCTGCTGGTCGGCCTAAGGCTGTCTGGCTCCGGGGGGCTGTACGTGCCCACGGAGATCTTTCGCAGCTCCATCCTGGTGGGCACGCTGGCGCGGCTGGTGCTGGGATCCCAGTTGCAGGCGGAGCTGGTGCCCATTCACCCCTTCGTGGCGGTGGGCTGGATTGGCCTGGCCATCACCGCCTTGAGCTTGCTGCCGGCGGGGCAGTTGGACGGGGGTCGCATTGTGCAGGCGGTGTACGGGCGGAAGACGGCGGCCCGCGCCACGGTGATTACCCTGATTGCCCTGGCGGTGGCGGCCATCAGCAACGTCTTGGCCCTCTACTGGGCGCTGCTGATTCTCTTTATTGCCCGCGAGCCGGAGCGTCCCCCGCAGGATGAGATTACCGAGACCGACGGCCAACGGGATGCCTTGGCGTTGCTGGCCCTCTTTTTGATGGTGATGACCCTGCTGCCGATTGCCCCGGCCTTGGCAGGCTTTTTGAATTTTCCCAACGGCTAAAGATGTCGCCGCCGGGAAAGGGCTTTGGCCCCAGCCGAGAGAACCAGGAACAGCACCTGCAGCGCCTGCTGGTTCAGGCTGTCCACCATCACCAGGCGGGGCAACTGCCGGAGGCCATCTCCCTCTACCAACAGGTGTTGCAAGCCCAGCCCGCCCACCCGGAGGCGCTGCACCTCTTGGGGATCTGCCGGCAGCAGCAGGGATCCCTGGAAGAAGCCATTGCCCTGATGCAGCAGGCCTTGGCCCAGCAGCCGTGGTTTCCCGACGCCCACTACAATCTGGCAATTGTCCTCAAGCAGGTAGGCTGCCTGGAGGAGGCAAAAGCTCACCTCCAACAGGCTCTGGAGCAGGGGGGGCCGGATCCGGAAGTTCTGTACCAGTTGGGGCTGGTGCTGCGGCAACAGGGGGAGTTGGAGGCGGCCCTGGTACCCCTGAAGCAGGCTCTGGAGTTGCAGCCGGACTTTGCCGATGCCGCCTACACGCTGGCCATCCTGCTGCGCGATTGTGGCCGGGAGGCGGAAGCAGCGGAGCTGTTCTACCGCCTCTGGCAGGCCGATCCCGCCGATTTGGCCGCGGCCCTGGGCTGGTGCGTCAGCCAGTTGCCTTTGCTCTACGACACCCCTGAGCAAATTGCAAGCGCCCGCCAGCGCTACCGCCAAGCGCTGGAACAGGTCAAGGCCCGCTGGGCCCAACTGCCGCGGGATCCCGCTGCTTTAGAGCGCGCTGCCGCCGGCGTCGGCTCCGTCCAACCCTTCTTTCTGCCCTACCAGGGCCAGAACGACCGCGAGCTGCAGCACCTGTACGGATCCCTGGTGGGGGAGGTGATGGCGGCCCGCTACCCCCAGCCCCCTGTTGTCCTGCGGCGAGGTCCTGGCCGGCTGCGGGTGGGCATCGTCTCCGGCCTGTTCCGGGATCATTCGGTGTGGAAGATCTTGACCGGCGGCTGGGTAGAAGCTCTGGATCGCTCCCAAGTGGCCCTCTACGGCTTCCACACCTCGGCCGTCCAAGACGAGATCACGCGCTCCCTGCCCCCTCGTTTTGAGCAGTTTGTGGCCGGATCCCGCAGCCTGGCGGAGTGGCAGGCAACCCTTCGGGAGGCGCAACTGGACGTGCTCCTCTACCCGGAGGTGGGCATCGACCCGGTCTGTGCCCAGTTGGCCGCCCTGCGTTTGGCCCCTGTGCAGGCCATGGCCTGGGGACATCCGCAAACCTCTGGCCTGCCAACAATGGATGTTTTCCTCAGCAGCGAGCTGATGGAGCCGCCGGACGGGGCCGGCCACTACACCGAGCAGCTCCTGCCCCTGCCCGGCATCGGCACCTACTACATCCCTCTGGACATTGACCCCGCCCCTGTGGACTGGCTAGCCTGGGGGGTGGATCCCGACAGGGTGCTCTACCTCTGCGCCCAATCTCTGTTCAAGTACTTGCCGCAGTACGACGAGGTGTTCCCCCGCATTGCTCGGGAAGTGGGGCGGTGTCAATTCCTGTTTTTGCGAGGCCGCCTCTCCCAAGGGATCCGCCAGCGCTTTTGGCAACGGCTGCAGCGGGCCTTTCAAGCCTACGGCCTGGCCGCTGAAGACCATGTGCTGCTGTTGCCGGAGCTCTCGCCTGCCCAATATGCCGCCTACAACGCCCTGGGGGATGTTTACCTGGATAGCATCGGCTGGTCCGGCGGCAACACCACCCTGGAAGCCCTGCCCCATGGCCTGCCCATCGTCACGCTGCCGGGATCCCTGATGCGGGGCCGCCACACCTACGCCATCCTGCGGCAGATGGGGATCTACGAGACCATCGCCTCTAGCCTAGAGGAGTACATCCAGATTGCCGTGCGGCTGGGCCTGGATGACCGCTGGCGTGAGAAAGTGGGCCGGCAGGTAAAAGCCCGCCAGGAACGGGTCTACCGGGATCCCGCTCCCATCCGCGCCCTAGAAGCGTGGCTGCAAAGTCTGAAGACCTGAAGGTTAGTTTGGGTGGCCTAGTCCGGCCCGATAGCTCTGGCGCTAACTTGGCTGGGGAAGCCCTTCTCCAGCGGGATCCCGACCTTCCAAGCGGCAGAACAATTGCCGCATCAGCAGCTCCCGTTGGCCCAAAGAGAGATGGGGGGCAAGGGCGCTGGGAAAGTGGGGCATGGCCAGGGTGACGCGATCCAGCAAGTCAGCGCGGCGGTGCTTTTGCTGGATGGCCCAGGCCCGCTGCACCAGCTCAGCAGCCGTCTCCTGTTCTAGCCCTGCCTGTTGGGCCAGCCAAGCTGTCAACTGCTCCAAATCGGGGTCGAAGCGCAGCCGGTACATATAGACCAGCATGCCGATCCCCAGCACCAGGCCTACGGCGCTGGCCACGTAGGCGGCCTTGATGGAAGTTCCCGGCAGATAGGCCACCGCCGAGACGCGCAAAATTTCGTAAGGGATGCGGATCAAGCTATAGCCGACCACATAGGTCCAGACCCAGGTGCCATCTTTGAGCTTGGGGAAGCGCCAGAACATCCCCATCAAGAGAGCAAACAGAAGCAGGTTGAGCAGGCTTTCGTAGAAAAAGATGGGGTGGAAAAACTCAAACTGGCTGTAGTCAGGCTCGCGGGCTTGGGGGGGGATATATACCCGCAAGGGCCAACTGCTGTCTGGGGGAATGGGGGCTCCATAGGCCTCAGAGTTGAAAAAATTGCCCCAGCGCCCAATGGCCTGGCCCAAGATTAGCCCCGGCGTGATCACATCGGCGTACTTCCAGCCGTTGATCCCGGTGGCGCGGCAGTAAAGGTAGAGGGCAAGTGCACCAGCCAAGATCCCACCGTGGATGATGATGCCTCCCCGCCAGATGGCAAAGGCCAGGAGGGGGTTGTCTTGGAACTCTGACCAGTGGGTGAGGACGTAGTAGAGGCGGGCGCCCAGAAATCCCGATACCACTAGCCACAGGGCCAGGATCTCGACCCGTTCGCTGGCCTCGCCTGGCTCCTTCTCCAGGTGGCGGGCCTCCGCCAAGGCTTTGGTCAAGAGCAGCCCCAGCAACACGGCAATGGCCATCAGCAGGCCGTACCAGCGCAGCCCCAGCCCACCTACGAGAGGGGTTTCGGGGGGAAAGCGGAAGACAAATTCTCCCGGTGAGCTGAAGGTAAGGCCCAGCAGCCCTGCACTCCCTAGATTCATCGACAACACCCTCTGCACCCCAAAATCCCCCCATTCATTTCCAGCAGTCGGCTTCCATCAACCTCACCTGCTAGCAGGACGAAATCCTCTCCGGGTTCTTTTCTCCAGTTTTGAGCAGCCGTTCCCGCGCCTCGATAGGGATCCATTCTCCCCAATCTTGCCGCAGCAGCGATCCCCCCAGGCTGCCCAGGCCATTCTTCTGGGGGATGTCGGCCTCCTATTCGCGCAACACGTAGCCTACCCCGCGCACCGTCTGGATCAGGCGCTTCTCCCCTGGGCCTTCGATCTTAAGACGCAAGTAGCGAATATAGACCTCGATGATGTTGGAATCGCCTGTAAAGTCATAGCCCCACACATGCTCCAAAATTTGTTGGCGTGTGAGCACCTGGCGGGGGTGTTCCATCAGGTAGCGCAACAAGTCGTATTCCTTGGCCGTCAGCTCCACCTGTCGCTCTCCCCGGCTTGCCTGGCGTGTCACCGGATCCAGCGTCAGATCCATAAACACCAACCGGCTGTCGCCAGATCCCTTGGGGGGCTGCAGATAGATCCGTATCCGCGCCAGCAACTCCTGAAGGCTAAAGGGTTTGACCACATAGTCATCTGCCCCAGCATCCAGACCTGCCACCCGATCTGCCACCTCGTCGCTGGCAGTCATCAGCACCACGGGCACGCGGTTGCCCGTCAAGCGCAACTGCCGACAAACTTCCAACCCCGAGATCCCGGGCAACATCCAGTCCAGCAGCACCAAATCGGGGTTCTGGTCGCGGGCTGCCGCCAAGGCCACCGTGCCATCGCCGACCACACTCACCCGATATCCCCTATAGGCCAGCTCGGTTTCCAGGAAACGGGCCAGTTTGGCCTCATCTTCGATCACCAGAATGTGGGCTGAGGAGGATTCCGGTTCTGGCATATTCTCTCCTCAAAAGAAAAGGCAGGAAACTTGCTCACTGCTCACCAGCATACCCTAGCCGTGGGAACTGGCGGTACTAATCAATCCATCCTGCTTCCGAAGTTGGTTTGCTAGGTGTTGCTACTGTGCCCTTTAATTCTTTAACAGGCCGTACCTGAGTTCCTATAAGGGTTTTGGCCTGTCTAAATGACTAAAGATACTCCCCTACTTAGACCTGGAAAGCGTCCAGAGAGATTGCTGCCTTGCCTCGAAAAGTAGGTATATTTGACATTCCCACCGCCTAAAGGCGGGGGATTCTTACGCAGTCCACAAAAGAACCCGTAACGGCGTTGTCAAAGCGCCTCTAGA